>JAGXLC010000100.1 GCA_018334875.1 Bacteroidales bacterium
GGGAAATATTTATGGTGCCCCGCCGAATAGGCGGGGTTACACCCCGAATGTGGCGCCCCGCCAAATATAGGCGGGGTTACACCCCGAATGATCTGTTAAATACTTTATTAAAGAACTTTAATTTTTGTTTTCCTTCTCTCCCCAGATTATAGTAGAACTCGCAATTTTCAAACTCCCGAATGTGGCGCCCCGCCAAACAGGCGGGGCTACACCCCGATATTTGTGGCGCCCCGCCGAATATAGGCGGGGCTACACCCCGTGAAATATACTTTTTATAATCTATTTCTAAAGAACCTTTCCAAAATTGCAGCCCAAAATTAGTAATATTTACACAATTTTTTAAATATTTGCTTCACTTTTTGTGTACCGGTTAATCGTTAAATCTTTCATTCGCCTGAAGCACATTATCGGATAAAATATGCAGGTTAACATCATCATTCAGCAAATATCCGTTCTTATCCTGTTGGCCCTGATTGGCCTTGTTGCCACCAAGCTGAATGTTATTCAACGGGAACTTAAAACCGGCCTGACCCGGATCATTTTCAACATCACCCTCCCCTTTCTGATCATTACCCGCATTTCTTCCCTGGATATCAGTAAGGACATACTGATTAGCTGGGGATTGATCATTATTATAGCCGCTTTTGCCATTATATTATTCCTGAATATTGGCAGACTTACCAGCCGTTTGCTCCATCTTCCCCCGAAAAGAGCTATAGTACATATATTGCATTCCGGGTTCGGTAACATCGTTTTTCTCGGATTTCCCATTCTCGACGCCCTCTTTCCCAATGGTGAAGGACTGCTATATGGAATCATCTATTTTCTTACCCAAAATATCCTTACCTGGACATTGGGCATTTTTATTCTGAGCGGCGAAAAACAGCAAAACAAACTCAATCATCTTAAAAAATTACTGAATCCCAATACAATAGCCTTTTTTATCGGGCTTGTCATGTTACTCACGGGAATCAAAATACCGGATTTTCTGTTCGGTCCTCTTCAGGGCCTGGGTAAAACGACAATGTACCTTGCCATGCTTTATATCGGTGCCCTTCTGGCCGATATCAACCTCAAATCCATACCGAATAAGAAAAGCACATTTACGGTAAGTATGAACAAACTGCTTATAGGACCTGTGATCCTTATGTTACTTATCCACCTGGTTTTGCTATGGATACCTCTCGATATTCCCCAAACCGCCCTTTATGTCATCATCCTCGAATCAGCCATGCCCTGTGGCACCGTGATGGTGATTTTGTCCCGCCAATACAACAAGGACGATTATTATGCCACCCAAAACATGTCCGTTTCAACCCTCCTCAGTGTCATCACCCTGCCTTTCATTTTTTTTCTCAGCCAGATCATACTCTAACCCGAATGAAGCTTAACGCAGCTTTGGCTACAAAGAAAAAATTTTCCCTGCCCAGATATTGGATTCAATGATGAGCGATGAACGCTAAGCTTTCTTTTCCCGGCATCAGCCTTACCCTCAGCCTTAAACTAAATTTTTATAAAAATATTTGCATGTATCGATAGGGTAAAACTCCATCAGTGGGTCTTAATAATGAAAGACCTCTAAGAATCTTTGAAATTTTAAAAAATAAATTTAACATTAAAATCAAAAACATGAAAACACAAGTAAATAAAAGATGGCAACGCAGGAGTATCATCCTGGCGATTCAAGTTGTAGTATTGACCTTAGCCTTTTCATTCAATGGATTGGGACAGGAAATAAGTCAAAGAATATCCGACACCGAATCCTTATTCAAACAAATGGAAGTGCAACTGGTTGATACCAACTTCACCCACAAATGGAATCAGGATTCCAGCAGGTGGGAACTTTATAACAGAGAGATTGACCTCTACAAGAAAGGTCAGCTCCTGGTAGGGATACTCAATGAAAGATGGAATGATGAATCCCTTGAATGGGAAAATTTTGAACGGACTGTGAAAAGCTATAATGAAAAAGGCAGACTGATAGAAAATCTGCATCAAAAATGGGAATCCGGGCAAAACAAATGGGTGAATCTTCAGTTGAAAACCTTCACCTACGATCGGTTGGGAAATAAAAGTGAAATACTGTATCACGAATGGCAACAGGCTGCCGGTCAATGGTTCAGTACTGTAAGATATCTGATTGAATACAATATGTATGGCGAGCAAAAGGAAGTGCTGATCAGAGTTTATTCTCCTTCTACCGAAACCTGGTCAAACGATACACGGTATACCTTTATTTATCATGACGGTTACGGTCTCCCGGATGAAGCTCTTGTGGAATCATGGAACGATTTCACGGAATCATGGAGCAGCAGAGGCAAATACGCTATGCGTTACGATTTCAGGGGAAATAAAACACAGGAAACCAGGGCTACATGGAATGACAGCATGCATGAATGGATCAACGGATTAAGATACCTCATGGATTACGAAAAAAGAAACCTGACCAGTGAAATCGAACAAAGATGGGATTACAGAGCAAGTAACTGGAATAATGCCATTCGTAACCTTTTCACCTACGATGATCAGGGAGACATGAAACAAATGGTTGAAGAACGCTGGAACCGGGATGCTTCAAATTGGGAAACCAAAAACATCTTCCTTTATTCGGATATCAGGGAGATTGACCAGGAACAAAAGCCCGAAGAACAAAATCAGGATAATAATTAGTAGTTTTGCAAAGGTGGATGTGTAAGGAGGGTATCTTGTTAGGTTTGATATCCTCCTTATTCTAAATTTGAACAAATCCCAAACAAAACTGAACCGATCCTGAGCATGAATGCAAACGACAAAAAGCTCATAAAGGAAGTTAAAAAAGGGGATGTTAAGTCCTTTGAAATACTATTCAAAAATTATTATGAAGCACTTTGTATTTATGCAAACCATTACCTGAAGGATATGGATCAGGCAGAAGAGGCGGTACAGGATGTATTTTTCAATATCTGGAAAGGAAGGGAACAGATAAAAATCCGTGAATCGGTTCAATCATACCTGTATACATCAACCCGGAATAAATGCCTTAAAATAATACGTTCACAGAATATGGCCGATCAATACTCGGATTATATCAAAAATGCGCCCGGTGAGCAGGTTTCCACTCCGGTTGATGAACTCAACGCAAAGGAACTGAACCTGTTAATTGAAAATACATTAAAACAATTGCCCGAGAGAGCAAGAGAGATTTTCAGAATGAACAGGTTTCAGGGATTAAAATACGGAGAAATTGCAGAGAAACTGTCAATATCCGTTAAAACCGTGGAATCAAACATGGGAAAAGCGCTAAAAATCTTTCGTAAGAACCTGAATGAATATCTAAAAGTGATTTAAATCTCAGCCGTTATGGTGAAATGGAAAAGACTGGCAAAATATCTGGCCAATGAGGCGGATAAAAAGGAGAAGGCAAAAGTCAGCCGGTGGGTCAACAAAGACAAAGACAATCTTAAAGCCTTTGAGGAGATAAAAATGTACTGGAACCAAATTGAACATTCCCAAAGATCAGAAATTAACACGGAGAAAGCCTGGAACAATCTTAAGAACAGGATTGCTGCAGAGGAAAAAACCCGGCCGGCAAGGGAAAAACCTATTTTCATATTTAACAATGCATTTTTGCGATATGCGGCGGTTGCCTTATTAATTATAGGTATCGGAACAGGTGCTTTTTTTACCTACCAGCAATTAAACCAACCAGCCCAGACAGTAACTGTTGATACCCCGCACGATATCCGAAACAAAAAAGTTGCTTTACCGGATGGCTCACTGGCCTATCTGAATTATAACTCAAAACTGAATTATCCCAAGCAATTTAGAACAGGCAAGCGAGAGGTTACCATCAACGGAGAAGTGTTCTTTGATGTAGAGAAAAATCCTGCCAAACCTTTCATCATAAATGCCAACAATGCCCAGATTGAAGTATTAGGCACTTCATTCGATGTTAACACCAATTTACCCGACAATAAGGTGGAAGTGCTGGTTCAGTCAGGCAGGATTAAGGTTGCCAGGAGAAACAAACAGGATGAGCACCTCATTATAGAAGCAGGTTACAAAGGAATTGTAGGTGATGATATGCTGAAAAAAGAAAAGCAAAAGGACCCGAACTACCTTGCATGGACCACCGGTAGACTCGTTTTTAAGGGACAGGAACTGGAGCAGGTTTCAAAAACCCTGATGAGAACCTATAATGTAAAGATTAATATCGGGAATCCGGAAATTGAAAATTACAGGATCACAACCAATTTTACCAATGAATCCATTGATACAGTGCTGAATGTTATTGCCACAACTTTTAATTTGAAAATAAATAAGATCAATGAGAATGAATACGTTATTAAAAAAGATGTGAGCTGAACAAAGCACATCATTTATTTGTTAAGTTCCCGTTATCTATTATATGAAAAACGTAAATACCATATTGTTGCTGGCCGCATTGACTGTTTTCTCACTTAATAATAAATTTGTCAGGGCGCAGGAAAACATTCTGGAACGGAAGATTCGGCTGGAAATGGATAATGAACCGCTCCATAAGGCATTCATGCACCTTAACCGGATCACCGAATATAAGTTTTCATATAACTCCAACCTTGTGGATGATGACAAACTGATTTCAATTTCATTCCAAAATACTTCCCTGGGTAATATTCTGGACTCCCTTTTCAGAGACACAACACTGGCTTATGACCTGGTGGACCAGCACATTGTGATCCATAAAAAAGAGATGGCGGCTCCGGTTTCAAATGACACAACAAAAAACAAAAAGCCTGTTGTATCCAATAGCCAGCCCTTGTTTAAACAGGTGGAAGTTATCAGAAGCGATACAAACTACACCCATAAATGGGAAAGAGATTCCACCAAATGGATGCTTTTTAGCAGGGAAATTAAATATTACAAAGACTCTGTTCATCTTGCCGGAACCCTGAACGAAAGGTGGAATTCACAAAAAGGTAAGTGGGAAAATTACAACCGTACCATAAAACAATATAACGAGCAGGGTAACCTGATGGAGAATCTCAACCAGCAATGGAGTGCCGATCAGGAAAAATGGATCAATCTGAAACTTAAAACTTTCTCTTACGATCGTTATGGTAATAAAAGTGAGGTACTTTATCATGAATGGCAGCAAGCCGCGGGCCAATGGTTCAGTACAGTAAGATACCTGATAGACTACAATCTTTTGGGCGAAGAAAAAAAAGTATTGATTAAAGTGTATTCTCCTGCCACCGATACATGGTCGAATGAAACCCGTTATACGTTCATATATAATGATGGCCCGGGCCCTCCGAATGAAACCCTGGTGGAATCCTGGAACAGTTTTACAGAATCATGGGATAACCGGGGGAAATATTATATGCACTACAACTTAAAGGGTAATAAGGTAAAGGAGACCCGGTCCACATGGAACCAGAATATGAACGGCTGGATGAACGGATTGAGATTTCTGATGGATTATGATAACAGGAAACTGACCAGCGAAATTGAGCAACGTTGGGATTACAGGGACCGGGAATGGAATAATGCCATCAGGAATATCTTTAGCTACGATGACGAGGGTGAAGTAAAACAAATGGTGCAGGAGCGGTGGAACAGGGATTCATCAAAATGGGAAACAAAGAATATCTATTTTCACTCAAACATAAAAAACCTTCAGGAAGAATTTCCCGGCGGCAAAAAGAAAGATACCGCAAAATAATGAGAACATGGAAATTTAGTTGTTAGATATATAATAACACATCCATTTATTAGCATATCTTCCTTAGCCTTAGCCTTAGCCTCATTTCTCAATATAAGCTTCCACCCATTCTACCTGCATCTCTTTTGGAAGGCGACTACTGTCAACTTCCCCATTAAGTCCTGAATTCAATATCATATACATGGGTTCTTCCGGAATGTTGAATTTAAATTCATTTACAGGCATTCCGTTTATTCTCCAAATGAGTCTTCCATGCTTCCATTCAAGTGAGAAGATATAAAACCGCTTGCTGAAATTGGGCCCTTTAATCCGTGTTTTTCTCAGTTTCACATCATTTGGATCTTTGGGATTGCCCTTGTAACTTCCAAACTCCATTTTCCGGGGACTCTCGTCTGTATAATGAAACACATCCACTTCCGGGAGAATCTTATCTGATACCATCCAGAAACAATGACGCAAATGAGGGGCATAGCTTAACCGAACCTTTGCCCTGAACAAACCGTATTTTTGTCTGAAACTCTGTCCGGTATTAATGATACCCGAAGTATATGAAAACTTTCTGGGATAAAAGCCAAATTTTGGATCCCATACTTTTCCTTCCGCTTCTTCTTCTCTGGTAATTATAGTGAGTACTCCATCGTGAATTTTTAAGTTATTGCCATCTGTGAAAAAATGCGCATCGGTGGTCTGCACATAGCTCTCATTCAACAGGGCTTTACCCCAATAGTAGCTTGTAAGCCATTTGTTGCCGTCAATTTGTCCGTCCTCAAATTTATCCAGAAAAGTCCTTTCATAATTTTTGTGAAATGCAAATTTTTCGGAATTCACGTGTTTGTAATACCAACGGATTTTATCAGATTTTTCCAGTGTTTTGTATTCCTGGAAATTCTGATATAGGTTGCTATATTTAAATTTATTTGGTGTCTTCAGATACGCTTTCGTTTCAATGAAATCATCGCTTTCAACATGATCTTTGAGATCCTGATATTCCTTAAGTGACTCTGATTCCACAGCCGACTGGTAAATGGCAAACTTTTTACTGTTCCTGAATTGAATGGCTTTTTTAATGTCCGGATCTTTTTTAAGTCGTTTGTATTCCTGGTATTTTTTGAAGTCTTCTGTATTTTCAAATTTTAACCCTTTTAGCTCTTCGGAAATCCGTCGAAGTTCTTCCGCGTCGGAATCCGTTTTGGATTTTTTATACCGCGCCAGGGCATCTTTGTACTCGTCCTTTTTTTGTTTTCTTTTGTGTTTAAGCTTCCGTTTAAATTCTTCAAACTGCTCGGATCCAAAGTATTCCTTTAACTCGTAATACCTTTTCAGGGGTTCGGAATCTTTCATCCTGAGATAATGGTTCAGTTCTTTCGAATCAGCTACTTTGAGGTAGGTTTTGACGGGATCCGATTTTCTGAGCTTGTTGAATCGCTTTTCTTTATGGTAGGGTTCACTGTTTCTATATTTCTGGCCGTTTATCTCCTTCTTTTTCTTTCTGAACTCATCGGAACGAAAATAATTTTTAAGCTCTTCAAATCTGGCCAGTTCATCCGATTGCTGAATTTCCAGGAGATAATTATAATCTCTTTCAATTGCTTTTTCTCTTTTTTCAAAAGAACCCGAATCGGGAACAAGTCCTAAAAAGGAAAATATGCGGAACCTGGTTCTATAAAATACATTCTTCATGCTTCAGTCTTTTCATCTTAAATACAAAACTATAAAAATATATAAAAATTACGCCATTTCCCTGAAGATTATTCAGGCGAATTCCGTATCCTCAGACGGATATAGATTTATACGTGAGAAAAGGCCCGTAGTTATAATTTTATGGGATAAGATTTAATTGGTGCGCCAAGCGGGGATTATAAAATCTTATCATCTATTGATTAAACAAATCATTAACATATTGGTTGTAAAATGCTGAGGATAAAAATAAATTTTTCGTATTTTAACCCTATGATTTCAGACATACAATAATAAATTTAAAAACAGGGAAATATGAACCAACATCTTTCGGTAAAAGAAAAACATACAGAAACCCATTCTGAATTTGAACAGGATATTTACCTGGGTTTATCTTCCAAACCAAAATATCTTCAATCAAAATATTTCTATGATGCTGAAGGGGATAAGCTGTTCCAGCAGATTACAGCCTTAAACGAGTACTATCTCACCGATTGTGAGCACGAAATACTCAACAATCATAAGGATGACTTGCTGACGTTCTTCCTTGATTCCAATACGCCCTTTCTACTAACTGAGCTGGGTGCAGGAGACGGACAGAAAACTGAGGTGTTGTTAAACCATTTTCTCTATGAATCGGTGCATTTCCGGTATTTTCCAATTGATATTTCACCAAACGTACTGGATTTGCTTGAATCAAAATTGTCAGCGAATTTTCCGAAATTAAATGTCAGTACTTACCCCGGCGACTATTTTCGGGCACTTGACCGCTTGAATGCAGAGGAAAATGGAAGGAAAGTACTGTTGTTTCTGGGCTCAACAATTGGCAATTCCGAATTTGAAGAAGCCGTTAGATTTCTGCGTTCCCTCAAGAACAGAATGAATAATAAAGACTTGCTCCTTATTGGGTTTGATCTGAAGAAAACTCCCAATACCATCCTTCAGGCATATAACGATCCCTCAGGCATCACGGCGCAGTTTAACCTGAATTTGCTACACCGGATCAACAAAGAACTGGAAGGTGAATTTGAACCGGATGATTTTTACCACCATCCAACTTACGACCCTTCAACCGGTGAGGCCAAAAGTTTCCTTATCAGCAAAAAAAATCAAACCATACGCATTGGAAAACTCAATACTACCTTTGAATTCAAAGAGGGTGAACCAATTTTTACAGAGATATCCCAGAAATACGATGAAGACATGATTAATACCCTGGCAGAAAAAGCGGGTTTCCGGGTACAAAACAACTTCTACGACAGCAGGAAGTATTTTGTGGATTCACTGTGGCAAAAACATTAAAGGTTTATCTTTTTATGGCCAGAAATATTATTCGGATAACCCCTAGACCAAAAATCCCAATGGCTAAATAATAAAACAAATTGGCAAGATTTTCAGATAAATTCAGTTCTTCTCTGATTATATACAGAACAACCATTGCCAATGCCAGGATGTATAAGACATAAAAGTATTTAGACAAGTTCTTTTTCATAATTTTGTTGATAAGATATAGACCAAAATTGCAAAAAAAAATCGTCATAAAACGTTTTTTATCGTTCACGCTATAAAAATTTGTTATATGTTTTCGTAATAGTATCTTTGTTTATAGAAAAATAACCATTAAAATTCTTAAAAAATGAAAAAATATAACCTTACTCCCGGATTTGTAATACTATTTACCGTTTTCTTTACTTTTACAACAACCCTAAGATGCCAAACCACGGGAGACCAATCGGACCTGGACAAAAAAGTCAGAAATTTCCTCAACAGTCGCAGCTGGTACAATATGAATATACCCCAGTCCGATGGTCAAAAGCTGTATGATCTGATTGTTGAAAACAACTACACCAGGGCCTTGGAAATTGGCACTTCAACGGGACATTCATCTATATGGATTGCCTGGGCCCTGAGCAAAACCGGTGGGAAACTGATTACCATTGAAATTAACGAAGAAAGACATAAGCAGGCATTGGAAAATTTTAAGGAAGCCGGTTTATCCGAGTACATAGATGCCCGCCTTGCCGATGCCCATGAGCTTGTCCCCCAATTGGAAGGGCCGTTTGATTTTGTTTTCAGCGATGCCGACAAAGACTGGTACAAAAACTACTTTCAGGCCGTAGATCCCAAGTTAGAGGCTGGCGGTTGCTATACCTCCCATAATGTGTCAGAAGACGGAGGTTATTGGGGTAGCGACGAATACCTTGAGTTTTTGAAATCATTGCACCATTACGAAACCACAGTTTTCGGGAAGGGTTCCGGTATGTCAATCAGTTTCAAAAAGTCCGAAAAATAGAAACCATAAAAACACATTAAAATTGAGCACACACACAATAAGAAAGATTGGGTTTACAACCATTATTTTTATAATACTATTTTACGCCTGCAGCGAGAATCCAGGAAAAACTCAACAATCTGTCAGTTGGCAAACCGAACTGGAAGAAAAATTACCCCTGTTGGGACATCGAAACTGGATACTGGTTGTGGACAAAGCCTTTCCGCTTCAAACCGGAGAAGGAATTGAAGTATTATACACCGGGGAACAATTGCTGCCGGTGCTTTCCCATGTGTTGTCGGAAGTTGAAAAAGCGGATCATGTCAATCCCACGGTCTATACCGACAAAGAATTGCAATATCTCAATGACAATTTGGTTGGAGGCATTGAAAAGTATAAAGATAGCCTGAAACAGGTGATACCGGAAAACACTGAATCCATGCTCCACGATTCAGTTTTCACAAAGATTAAAGAAGCTTCACAAATGTTTCAGATACTGGTGCTAAAAACCGACCAGACAATGGCCTATTCCTCCGTTTTCATTGAGCTGGGCTGCCAGTACTGGCCTGCTGAAAAGGAAAATAAACTCAGATCCATTATGGAAAATGAGCTGTAGGCAAGGAATCTTTGATTTTTTACCGGAATATTGCATTTAATTGGCAAAAGATATTGTATTTTCGGCCTTCCAAACCTCATAATATGAATAGAATAATCCTCTTATTAGCAGGCGTATTGCTTGTAATCACTTCATGCACCCGGCAAAGCAGAGAGTCTTCCAAAGACCCTACGGATGAACCGGTGGATTTAGTAAATCCTTTGATGGGCACCGATTCGGAGTTTGAGCTTTCAAACGGCAACACTTACCCTGCCATCGCATTGCCCTGGGGAATGAATTTCTGGACTCCCCAAACCGGAGAAATGGGCGATGGATGGGCTTACACCTATGATGCTTACAAAATCAGGGGTATCAAACAAACCCATCAACCCAGTCCGTGGGTTAATGACTATGGAGCCTTCAGCCTGATGGCGGTTACCGGAGATGTGAAGATCGATGAAGATTCCCGTGCCTCCTGGTTTTCTCATAAGGCAGAGGAGGCAAAACCAAACTACTACAGTGTCTATCTGGCCGACTACGATACAAAAGTTGAGGTTACCCCTACCGAACGGGCTGCCATATTTCGTTTCACCTTCCCCAAAACGGATTCAGCATTTATCCTGCTTGACGGCTTTTTTGAGGGTTCCTCCGTTACCATCGCTCCCGACAAACGAACCATCACAGGTTATGCGCGCAACAACTCAGGCGGTGTACCCGACAATTTCCATAATTATTTTGTGGCCCGTTTCGACAAGCCTTTCGAATACCAGGGAAGCTGGAGTGAAGGAGAATACACTCCCGGGAAGCTGAACGCTGAATCCGAACATTCGGGTGCCGTGGTTGGCTTTGATACAGAAAAGGGAGAAACGGTACATGTGAAAGTAGCATCTTCATTCATCAGCCCGGAGCAGGCCCGGTTGAACCTTGAAAGGGAAACAGGATCCAAAAGCTTTGAACAGGTCAGGGCAGAAGGCCGAAAAACCTGGAACAACGAACTGAATCGCATCAAAATCCATGGAGGAAGCCTCGATGAGCAGAGAACTTTTTATTCGTGTCTTTATCGTGTGTTGCTTTTCCCCCGCAAATTTTATGAATTCAATGAACAGGAAGAAATGGTACATTACAGTCCTTATAATGGTGAAGTAAAATCCGGCTACATGTTTACCGACAATGGTTTCTGGGACACCTTCAGGGCCGTATTCCCCTTCTTTACCCTTATGTACCCCGAGCTGAACAGCAATATCATGAAGGGACTAGTCAACACATACAAAGAGAGCGGATGGCTTCCCGAATGGGCCAGCCCCGGACACCGCAACGTAATGATCGGTTCCAACTCGGCTTCCATCATTGCCGACTCCTATTTGAAGGGCATCAAGGGTTACGATATCGAAACCCTGTATGAAGCCATGGTGAAAAATACCAAAGGACATGGGCCGGTGGAGTCCGTCGGCCGCTATGGCGCCGAATATTATAATGAACTGGGATATGTTCCCTACGATGTCGGAATCAATGAAAATGCCGCCCGCACCCTGGAATATGCCTATGCCGACTATACCATTATGGAACTGGCTGAAGAGTTGGGCAAACCAGAGGAAGAAATTGCCAAGTTTGCCGAAAGGGCACAAAATTACCGCAACCTGTTTGACCCCGAAACAAATCTTATGCGGGGTAAGAACGAAGACGGTACCTTCCAGTCGCCTTTCAATCCCTTTAAATGGGGCGATGCTTTTACCGAAGGCAATAGCTGGCACTACACCTGGTCGGTATTTCATGATGTGCAGGGACTTGCTGATCTCATGGGTGGCCGGCAGGCTTTTTCCGAAATGCTTGACTCGATATTTGCTCTGCCTCCAAAATTCGATGCTTCTTATTACGGATTTCCCATACACGAGATCCGGGAGATGCAGATTGTCAACATGGGGCAGTATGCACATGGCAATCAACCCATACAGCACATGCCTTACCTTTACAACTATGCAGGAGAACCCTGGAAAACCCAGCAGTGGGTAAGAGAGATCATGGACCGCCTTTACTCTCCACATCCCGATGGATATTGCGGCGATGAAGACAACGGCCAGACCTCGGCCTGGTATGTATTCAGCTCCATGGGCTTTTACCCGGTTTGTCCCGGTCAGCAAAACTATGCCCTGGGCAGTCCGTTGTTTGATCGCATTGAAGTAGAAATGCCGGAAGGCAATACCTTAACGATTAATAATGTCAATAACGCTCCCGGAAATGTGTATATCCAGTATGTTAAGCTGAATGGAGATCATCTGGAGCAGAATTATATCCGACATCAGACGCTTCAGGATGGCGGGGAACTTACATTTGAAATGGGGCCTGAACCGAACAAACAGAGAGGTGCCGATCCGGAATCGTTCCCTCCTTCCATGAGTAATGAAGAATAAGCGTGAGGTTAGTTCTTTTCATAAAAGCTTGTGAAAAAATAAAATGACCAATAAGCTTGCAGCAATACTCATATCATTTATATGCCTGGCGGGATGCCAATCAGGGAAAACAGACAATGAGGATCTGCA
>JAGXLC010000101.1 GCA_018334875.1 Bacteroidales bacterium
TAGACCCCTTGTGGAATGTTATCATAAGCCACCCGCCCCTGCATGTTCGAGAGTAGTCTGTTATTCACCAGATTACCGGACGATTCATAATCCACATCTAATGAATCCAATTGGGATGCATCAACACGTTCAATATTCACCAGCACATTCTTTACTCCCGGTTCATTCCCTTCTTTGGCCAGGTTACCGTTCAGGTCTTTATAAAGATTAACCGTCAAATCATAATATTTCATCCTGGGCTGATTCCATCCAAAATCTTTCCGAAGGCGTAACTCGAAATAAGTGTTTGAATAGGTATACTTTTGTTCTTCCTGTACCATGGCCTGCTGACTTTCCCCCATGGTAGACTGCAGTGTATAATTGGCAATCAGTCTTAACATCAATCCATAGTCCATGTGGACCCGAACTTCATTGCCCAGGTTCAATCGATGGGTTTGATAATTAATGCTATACATATAATTCAGCCTGGAATCCAGTTGAATGATGTCTTTATAGACAAAATTTCTGTAATAAGGCATTAGGCGTAACAATTGATTAAAACTTCCACTATAGAAGTATGTGTAGTACTGGTTGCCATTATAAGGCCCATAATTGTATTTAAAAAATACACCCCAGTTACGGGAATAGTAGCTCATATTGAAAACTGCAGTGAAGGCATCATCTCTTCCTTCCAGCACACTGATCTGCGGTGGTGTTTTAGATCCTGTGTCGTAGTTGGTAACAAAAGTCATCCCTCCCTTGAGTGAAGCATTCAAACGGGAGTAGGTCCCTACATTCATTCTTCCTCCTACCTGCAAGTAGGTTCCGTTAGTTATAAAGGGGTTGTCAACTGAATAGTTGAAAAAGGAATTGGAGTTAAAATACTCATATTCCGGCTCAGCGAAAATCGTGAACACATTGTTTAAATACTTGCTCGTACGCAATGATAATTGCCGCCGCAATCTGTACTTATCTGAGTACTCCCCCTGCTGATAAAACGAAGAGGGATTATATTTTGAATTGTGAAAGAACAAATTAAAACGATAATCTTTGTAAGGATAAGTAGTATGAAATTTCAACTCATTCTTTCCATAAAAGCTGCCATAATAGTCTTCGCTGTTGTATCTGTTTCTGAGTTTTATCTGCAAATCATCAAATTGCCCATTGTAATTAACGAGATAATGTAAACCCGGTTTATATTCAAATCCCAGATTATTTGACTTTGTACTTAATCCAAATTCTGAAGTAAAACTATGGTCATCTGTAATTTCAAAACGATTTCGCACAGATCCTAAAAGCACTTCATAATCAGTCTTAGGATCGTCGCTCAGCTCAAAATCTGTTTCCAGACTCAATTCAGAATTAAACATATTAAACTCGGCACCGAAACCATAGTTGTTAATGGGTTCAAAGTCATTGCGGGTATATTTACCCCGGAAACTGAACGCATTTTTCACCTTGTACTGAACCATGACTCCCTTACCTTGACCTTGCCTTAAATAAAAGGGTATCCTGTCACCCAGTTGCAAATTCAAATTTTGTTGCTGATAGTTAAAAAAAAATTGACTGGATTGCAAAAAGTTTCTCCTTCTTCCTTTATTAGGGAATTTATGAATATAATACCTTAAACTTTGGTCATCCTTAAAAAGCAAATTTCCCCGGGCGGTACCTGAAAAATAGCTGGAGGCTTCGCTAAACAAATTCGACATGTTCAATTCCAGGATCAGGGGTATTTCACTGGATGGCTTATCATACTCATAGGAGCTTACCAGGTTCTTGAACCAGAAAGTGGAGTTAAACCTTTGTTCCTCCGTATGGCCGGTTAGATTAATGCGATAGAGCGATTTTTCCGCTTGCTCCTTTTCGACGATCACCTGATAGTTCAGCGTCGTATCTGACTTAGCGGGTATGAGAGCATCTGTAGAGTACTGATTATTGACCTCATCTTGCATCTTTAAATTTGGAGTAGAAGTGAAATTCAGGTACACTACTTCATCGACATTTCCACTATTGATCAGTCGAAAAGAGAATGTCCCCCTTTTCTCTTGCTGATCAATATAACTGACGCGGGTAAGCGGGTGAAAGCGAACCTGACTGTTTTTAGGAATCTTGATAAAACAATACGCTGATGTAATGGGTTGTCCGGAACGACTGGTAAGGGATGCAACAATGGAATAACCGATTTCTCCCTTCACCTTTTTATTGGCGGAGGCCCGTAAGGGAACGGCTATGGTGTCTTTGGGAGATATATTGAGGCGATACTCTTTTTGAGAGATCAGGCTCCAACCAACCGGTGTTTCATATTGCAAGTTCACAAATTGTTCCCGATCGGAGGCATTATAGATCTTTAACACATTAAAAAAAGGCGATCGGGGTTCAATCTTGATATTTTCCTTGACAAATTCGGCTTGGATGTCGCTATGGCCGTTGCCTCCATTCATTACTTGCCCGCGCGATATGGAGCAGTAAACCAGCAAGATGAACAGGAAAATGCCATATTTACAGTAATTGCACATAAACCAAATTTACCATGGAGGTGCCACCGTATCCATCTTAAAAAGCAGATTGGTATTATAAAATCCCGATACACTTCCGGTAATCGAATCCAAATGATAAGTTACATTGAGCCTGTATCTGCCCGCATCCCCCTGACTCACTAAAAGGGCATAATTCGTGCTGCTCAATGAAATTTCGCCTGAAGTAATCTCCCCGGAATTAAAAGCAAAGTCACCTCCCCCATCTGAGGCTTCTAATGTTACATAACTCAGGTCCAGCGTCCGACCGGGATAATTGCTGTAGAATGCATCATCTTGAGCTTTAACCCCTAAATACCATTCATCCTCGTGGGGCCCGGCCGTGGTGTCCGCGTAAACAATTTCCAGGTGTGTCAAATCCAAATAGTCGATACCGTTTTCATAATGACGAAAGGAATAAACCTTAAATTCAACATTCCCCCCCGAACTCACTGTCAAACGGTAAGTAGGATTTTGCGACTGAACCTGTATCTGTATCAGAAGGAAAAATAACGAACTAATTAATAATTGGGCACATGATGTTTTCATTAATTCCCTGTTAATTAAAAAGATTAAGTTAAACCATATTATCCTCGGATAATTGGTTTAACTTAAATTCCTTTTTCTGAGGCCACTTAAGACCTTCAACCATCAATCGGCGGGTTTCAGAATAAAGAAGACATTGGTGGAATACCTGCCTCCTGTTAAGTTCGACCCCATCAAATTGCCTAACGCACCATCTGTTGTACTGCCACAAGCCCAGTCGATGCGGAATGAATTTTGAGCTACATCTCCGGCATTACCACTAGCGCTTTGAATGATTTCATCCGAGGTACCCAGTTGTGTGAGTTGGGTAGGGCCGTTAAGAGCATCATCGGATGGAACAGTAATTTCACCCCCCGCATGGGTAACGGTAGCATCAGACTGATCAACCTGGTAGGTAATATAACCCAGATCCATTGAAGTGCTTACAGATACAGAATCAGTTGTGATCAAACCTGCATCTTCTGCACCCATCCTCAAATCCCAATCCACAGAGGAAGCAATCGATATCTTTGTGGAGTACGCGTCATCCCCACCAATCCCGCTGATCCCATCCTGATATTGCTGGAGGGTATTGAAATTGAATTCAATGTTACCCCCAGACTCAATATTCAATCTTAGAATGGAATTTAAAGTTACGGAGACCGGCACCACTGCCCGGTCATCAACTGCCTGGGCAAAGGAGGACACCTGGTATCCTGCAAAGAACAGCAAAAGAATCATTACATACTTTTTCATAAGGCTATAAATTTATAATTGGCTTAATAATTCCGATTTTTGGCTAAAATAGTAAATTATACATGAAAATCAAAGATCTGGCGCTTTATCAATCAAAAAGTTATTTTTATTTGTCCTGTTGACGGGGCCTTCCATCAAATTACCGATATAAAACATGTGATTTTACGGTCTGCCTGGTCAAAAGTTTCAGGGTGTTATATAACAGCATCCTAGACATGATTGGGATCCAATTTAAAACCAATCACCAATACATCATCAATCTGGTTTTCCACATCACCCATCCAATCGTTCAGTACCTCAGAGAGTTTCCGCTCTTGTTCCTCCATGGGTTCCTGATGTATTTCCACCAAAAGCTTTCTCAGGTTCTTAAGAAGATATTTTCTGTTCTGCGGACCGCCGAACTGGTCGGTGAATCCGTCAGAGAAGATATAAAACCAGGTGGGACGGTCCACCTGAACACTGGATTCGGAATAATACCGTTCTTTTTCTGTTTGCATACCTCCTACCGGTACGCGATCGCCTTTTATCAAACGAGCCTCTCCATCCTGTATGTATATCAGCGGATTCTTGGCTCCGGAGAAATCCACCCGGTGTTCTTGTTTATCAATGACACAGAGTGAGAGGTCCATGCCATCGCGGTTGTTGGTCTCATGCTGTTTAAGGGTGGAGCGGATGCCCTTATGGAGTTCCCTGAGTATTCGGGAAGGTCTGGAAACGCCAAACTTGGTAATCTCATCCAGCAGGTTGTATCCGATCATCGACATAAAAGCACCGGGAACACCATGGCCCGTGCAATCCACTGCAGAGATAACAAATTTATTGTTCTTCAAGGTCAGTAAATCCTTACCGTTTGCTTTGCCATTGCTGGGGGAATTTTTCTGACCCACAGACCTTTTTTCTTTCTCCTCATAAAGATCCGCATGATGGTCTATCTCCTTGAACCAGTAAAAATCGCCACTGACCAGATCCACTGGCTGGAAAAAAATAAAAGATTCCGGTATATAGTTGCGGATATTTTTCTTGGGTGGGAAAAGGGCTTTTTGAATTTCCTGGGCATAGGTGATACTCTGGGTGATCTTGATGTTCTGATCTTCAATCTTATTGAAGGCCTCCTGCAATTGACCGCTTTTCTTCTCGATTTCAGCATTTTTTTCGGCCAGAGCCTGATTGGCCCTTTTCCTGGCCTGATTGCTTCGATACATCACGATCAGCAGGTAGATACCCAATAACAAGCCTCCGGCCACAGAGTATATGATGGTACGCTGCATCTTTGCTCTTGCTTCCTGCTGTTGCAAACGGGCCTGCTGCAGCTCCATCTGCTGCTCCTGTTGGTTCAACCTAAGCTGTTTCAGACTGTCCAGCCTGCGCGCCCTAAGCAGCGAATCCTGCTTCTCTTGCACCACCTCCTGAATCGAATCCTGCCGGCGTTCATACCTGAGCTGTTCCAATTGATACTGGGCTTGTTCTTTTTCCCTTTCAACCTGGGTCTTCCGGAGCCTCGCCTGGGTCGTATCCTGGCGTTTCTGATACTGCTCTCTCATGGTCTGTGTCTCCAGATGTTCCTGGGCTGAGGCGTATTTCTGGTTGTATTCATTGGATTTCTTAATGTTGCCGATCTTGTCATAATTCTTCGACAACTGATTGTAAATGTTCACAGTCATCCTCGAATATTCTTCCTCCAGGGCAATCTGAAGCGCCTCGTCCAACCTCTTGTTGGCCTCCCGGTAATCCCCCATTAAACCCATTATATAAGCCACATCAATCAATCCGGAGGTTATCTCCTTCTTGTCTCCCATCTCCCGACGAATATCCAGGCTTTTCTGAAAATACTCCAACGCTGGGTCCAACTCTTCCATATCGGTATAAATCAACCCTATATTGCTGTATATCTTCTTTATATTCACTTTTTTACCCACCTCCTTATTCAACTGAACTCCCTTCTTGAAATACTCAATTGCTTTATTGGGATTTCCACTGTCCCAATAAATAAAAGCAATCTTGTTCGTAGAAGATATAGCATTTTTCAAATCTCCTTTCTGACGGGAATATTCTACTACCTCCTGGAGCTTTTCTACCTGGTTTTGCATCTCTTCACTCAATGGGCTTATGGTTTGCCCATTAAGTAAGGCTGGCAGAAAGACTACCAATAAAGTGGCTGATATGATACGGTACAATCTCAAATCCATCTATTTTGGTTATAAATCTAATAAAATTCATTTTAGTATACTATACAATCCCGTTATTGGATAAAATTTTCCATCAAATCTGTGATTTCTATGACTAAAAAATGATATACGTTGATATATTTTTACGCTGTGTTTTTATCTATTCATTAAATTTTTATATTTGTAGGCATAACAAGCATGCCAACTTATGAAAAAAACAATTTACGTGCTCTTCCTCGCCTTATTTTCTGCCACTCAAATTGCGGCCCAAAACTTTGAGGTGGCACCTGTTAGTCTCAATTTCACTCCCAACCCCGGGGAGACACAAACAAAGATTTTGACAGTAAAAAACCATGGGAATTCCAATGTATCTATTGTTTTGTCTTTTCAGGATTATCTGATATACAAAGATGGCGATAAAAAAATACTCAGCCCGGGGTCTTCAAAAAATTCCATAGCTGAGTGGATCACACTAAATCCCTCATACCTGGAATTGAATCCCAACGAAACACAAACCGTTGAAGTTACACTTCAGGCACCGAGCGACGATTACACCTCTAAATGGGGTTTGCTGAATCTTACTACAGCTAAGGAACAGACCACTTTTGAAGCCGACCAGGAACTTTCGGCAGGTGTAAATATATACGGCAGGATCAATGTGCAGTTGGCTTATACACCTCAGGTGCAAAGCAACAAAAGGGTTCAGATCAGCAACCTGAGAGAAGTTACCACGCCTGATGATTCCCTGAGAAGATTCGCCGCTAACATCGATAATTTGGGCAATACCATTACCAACTGTAAAGTATATCTCATAGCTTCCAACCTGCAATCCATGAATGAGAAAAAATTCAAACCCGTTCAGCTAAAATCCTACCCGCAATCAACAAGAAATGTGGAACTCACCTTACCGGATAAATTGCCCGAAGGCACCTACTCCTTGTCAGCAATTTTAGATTACGGAAGCAGCAGGGCCTTGGAGGGAACGCAGATTACCATTGAAGTGGACTAGAAACATACTGCATAAAACCCAATGGCTCCTCCTTACAGCAGGAGCCATTGTTGTATCTGTGCCTGCCCTCGCCCAGCAGGACAGCATGAAGGTGTTCTATCCCTCCACCGACCAGGTCAAGGAAATCTTTCACATCACCACCCAAGGCCCCGATACCATTAAGCAGGGACCTTACCGCTACTTCTTCCCAAACGGCACCCTGGGCCAGAAAGGCTTTTTCAACAACAACCAGCTCGACAGCCTCTGGCACCTGTATTACGAGACCGGTGAACTGAAGAAAAAGCTGTACTTTCATAAAGGCAAGCGCCACGGGCCCTATAAAGTATATTACAAGAACGGCCACCTCAAACAAAAAGCCCGTTACCACAACGGCCGGCTCGATGGCCCGTTCCGCACCTATTACAAGGACGACACCCTCGAGTCCCTATCCCATTACAAAAACGGCATCCAGAAAGGCCTGATCAAAGTCTATTACCCCGATGGAACCCGTTATAAGGAATACCAGGCCTATAAAGGCCGGGAAAAAGGCCGTTGGAAAGCCTACTACGACGACGGCAGCCTCAACTACCAGGGCAAAAGGATCCAGGGCCGGTTTGTCGATACCCTCAGGGTATACCACAAAAACGGACAGCTACAGAGGCTCTGCATATACAAAAATGGCAACCTGCACGGGCCTTTCCGGGGATACCACTCCAACGGCCAGCTCATGGTGAAATGTTCCTACCAGCAAGGAGAAATCACCGGACCCTACCAGGCCTTCTACCCCAACGGAACACTCAAGGAAACCGGCACCTATTCACAACAAGGAAACAAAACCGGGCTCTGGAAATCATTCTACCCCGATTCCACCCTCCACGGAAAAGGACACTACAAAAACGGGAAATACTCCGGTGAATGGAAGATCTACCACCCCAACGGCCTGCTAAAACAAACAGGAATCTACAAGCAGGGCCAGGCCACCGGTTTCTGGAAGCTGTTTCATGTCAATGGAAAGATCAAGGAATATGGTAAGTATGTAGATGATACCAAGAGGGGTCCCTGGCACTATTGCGACAGCACCGGAACCGTATCACGCATCATCTACCATAGAAAAAATTTGCCCGATGGTCCGGTATGGATTCTCAACGGGCAACAAAAAGCAGATGTCGAAAAGAAACTTTATAGAAAAGGGCATCCCCTAAACCCTTAAGCGCTCATATCATCATTCATAACTAAAATATTCAAACTCAATTCCGGTAATGTCGGAGTAATCTTCTCCGGCTTCCAGCATATCATCATCATCTTCCAGATAATGCCATTCCACCCTCAGGTCCGGGTCGTTTTCCTGAATCTTCTTCACCATCTCGATCAATTCCATGATCATCTTCGAGGAAGCCGTATTGAAGTATTCAAAGGCAAAAATCACATTGGTACCCTTTTGCGGGTGCTGACTGTATTGATCTATCCACTGCTTAAGCGGAGCATAAAAACTTTTGGCATCTTCAGGCATGGACCGCCCGGAAAATTTTATCTCCCCCTCGTGCTTGTCCAGCTTTATTTCAGGTGTCTCAGATGAACCCTGTATGGTCACCGAATCCTTGTTTACCGAGTCGTTTACTTCTTTAATGATCTCTTTGGTGGCTAGCATTCCCATATCCTCTCTGTGTTTTATTGATAACTAATAAAGTCAAATTCAACATCCGTCAAATCCTGAAAAGTAACTCCACTTTCCAGGATGTCCTCGTCATCCTCCAGGTAATACCATTCTACCTTCAGTTGCTTACTATGATCCTCGAGCTTCTGAAACTTACGAATGATCTGCAGCAACATCTTAGAGGATGATGTATTAAAATATTCCAGATCAAAGCTGATGACAGTTGTATCGTGGGGATCGACAAAGTAATCATCTATCCAGGTGATGATGGGTTGATAAAACGTGCGTGCATCATCAGGCAAAGACCGTCCAATGAACTTGATCCTGCCAATATCTCCCGATCTGTCAAGGACAATCTCGGGAGTTCGCTCAGTACGTGGTATATCCACATACTCCTGACCCGGAATATTGCGAATCTGCTCATAAAGCTTCTTGAGTCCAATATGGCTCATATGTGTCATAATAGGGCCTCCTAATCGTGTTCGTGATAATCAAATGGAATTCCCGAAAGTTCGGAATATGATTTCCCGGTCTCATAAATATCTTCATCTTCATACATGTAATGCCATTCTACGGTGAGCTTGTGGCCCTTGTCCACCAACTCTTTGAGCTTAAACAGGATGGCCAGTATCAACTGGGAGGAAGATGAATTGACATACTCCAAATCGAAGACGACCCGTGTTCGGGGAGCCGGCTGACGTATGTACTGATTCAGACTGTCCAGAACCGGAGAAAAAAACTGATTGACATTCGCGGGCATGGAACAACCTTTTATGGAGATCAGTCCCTGCTCAGCCTTCAGAATGACCTCCGGAGTCCGGTTTGTCCCTGCAATCTCAAGATCGAAGGAGGGGTCATTCGTGTTGGTCTTGTTGGTTTGTGATTTTGATTTTTCGGCCATAGCGCTTCATTCAAATATGCCCAATGCAATACAAAAGTATTAAAATGTCATCTGTGTATACAAACAGAATTATTTAACGTTGATCTTTTTTTGATGATCGTATCAAATATCTGTGTGAATGTAAAAAAAACATCTAATAAAAGCAAGAATAGAAGGTGATATCAGGATCTTCTCCTAAATGATCGGTTTCTATAGGACCAGTTCATCAAAGCAATGGCGCCCATCAGCGAGAAAATGGCAATGGCAAAAGTACCTGAAAAATGGATCAGTTCATAGAACATCACACCCACAAGTGGGGCAAATATAGCACGTATCCCGGTTAATGTAAGGTGCACGGATTGATAATCGCCGGCTTCCTCCTTCGAACAGAAGTAAGAAGAGCCGATGCTCCAGGACAGGGACATGGTGGAAACAAAGATTCCCTTGAAAATGATGGCCAACAGAAGAAACCAGTAAAGCTGAATCTCCCAGATGTTAATGAAATAAGGAAAATATTCGGTGAATCCGATAAAAAAGATATACAGGGCAAGAGAAGAATAGGTGAGCATCACAAAACGTCGGGGATCGGTCCTGCCCAACACCTTTCCAAAAATCGGCAACAGGATGATGGCCAGTATATTGAATCCGTTCTGATAGAAAGCCACACTGGAATAGTTCAGATCCAGTTCCTCCTTATAGAAAAGGGTGATCACTGCCTTGGTGCTCATAAAGGCAAAACCATAAAACATGAACCCGATCTCGTAATCGCGGTAGGGAGCATTGAACCGCAGAATGTTCACCAGGTTCTTCAGCGATCCTTTTACCGAATCCATGAAGGAACGGCGCAAGGTTACAGTCTTTTCTTCCACATAGGAAATCTTAGAAAGCAGATAGATGGAGAAAACCCCCAGGGAACCCAATATGGGGAAAACGTAAGTGAAAGCATAATGGTCATAATCCAGCAAAAATCCGTAGATAAAGGTAGTAAGCAACATCATCACCTTATTTACTGAGGTGGCAATGCTGTATAGGGAACCGAATATCTCAAGGCGGTAGTTATTCTTAAGCAACAGGTTGATGGTAGGAAATACCAGGGGCCTGGAGAGGTGATAGACCAGGAAGATAATCAGAAAGGCAAAGTGGTAAAGGGATCCTTCCGGCAGGCTCACGGGATCCATCGGGAAAAACAGCAGAAAAAGCAGGGGCAGATGCGTGATGAAAGCCGCCTGCCGCAGCAGACGTTTCTTATTTTTGGACCGGCGCAGCACCTCGTTGAAGAATACGGAGAAGATCAGCACAATGACGGTAAACTGAAACAACATACCCAGCTGATAGGAAGTGCCCTTGAGACTTTTAATGAAGACAAACTCATTCATGATCAGGGCACCCCGCATCATGCCATCAATCAGAGAATAGCCCACATGCAGCCGAAAGGCAGCCGCCTCCTTTGTATCAATATTTCCCGTCAGCCTTGTAAGCATCCTATATCCAATATCCAATCATTCAATCCCCCGCCTCCACTTTGTTCCTGCGGCGCGGGGCCCCCTGGGTTCCACTTCGTCGGGGCTGGCATCCAATTCCTCCTTTGCTTTAGCTCCAGCGGCACAAGGCCGCCTGCAAGCCGGATCCTGGTTAACAATCCATCTCCTTCTTCCTTAGCCTTAGCCTTAGCCTTAGTCTTAGTCTTAGCCTTAGCCTTAGCTCCAGCCTCATTCATAGAAAATGAACAGCCACCGGCAATGCAAGAGAGAGCGCAAAGATAAACAAAGCAACAATTAGAAAAAATTTATTTAGTTTTGATCCTTGACTTTAACCTTTAAGCCCGTCGGATTGTTGGAACCAAATAAAAACGCTAACCATGGATCAAAAAAAGAAAAAAAACCGTTACGACCGCATATACAAACAACTTCAGGAGCTAGTGCCCACAAGCAACGATGAGCTGGCGCGCATGTCAACAATCATTGCTGTTTTGCATCACAAGATGGACTATTTTTTCTGGACCGGTTACTACTTCCTGAAGGAAGGCCGGCTGGTAGTAGGCCCCTATCAGGGGCCGGTTGCCTGCCAGGAGCTCGAGAACGACAAAGGTGTATGCTGGGCTGGTGTGAACCGGCAGGAACCTGTCGTGGTACCGGATGTGGAACAGTTCCCCGGTCATATTGCATGTGATTCACGCTCCCAATCAGAGATCGTGCTGCCTATAAGAAACAACGGCAATCAGATCATTGGGGTGCTCGACATCGACAGCAGCGAGTTGAATTCATTTGATGAAGTGGACCGGCAGGAACTGGACAGAATATTGCAACTCATTTATAAATAGATAAATACATCATTCCCTTTTGAAACCTGCATCCAAGAACCTACACAACAAGGACATGATTATTCCATGCAGGTTCCATACGGCCAAATTATTAAATAAAAGATAACCGTATGAAACACCAAAAAGGCCTTTTCATAACCCTCCTTACGCTGTTGCTTTTCCTCCTGCCCTTTTCGGCTTTAAGTCAGCTGAATACAGGCTATTATCTGCAAAAGGGCAAGCAATTGCTTCACTATTATAAATATTCCCGGGCCATACAAACCTTCAATACGGTGATCGAATATGAGCCCGACCATGCGGAAGCATACTTTCTTCGGGGTATTGCCAAGTATAACCTGGGCGACTACTATGGAGCGGAGCGCGACTATTCGAGTGCGGTGCAGTACAAATCTAATGCCGCCAAAGCCTATTACTACAGGGCAATGACCCGTATCCAGCTCTACAACTTCCAGGGCGCCATCGAGGATTTCAACCAAACACTCTATTTCATCCCCGGGCAACCGGAACTCTTTATACAAAGGGGATTTTCCAAGCTTCGCCTGGAAAACTACCAGCCGGCCATCGAAGATTTCAACCGGGCCCTGGACAGAAATGCCCGCTCGCAAAGAGCCTACTACTACCGGGGCCTGAGCAAACTTAACCTCCGTGATACCACCGCCAGCCTGGAGGACCTGTCCCGGGCCCTTCAGGTGGATTCAACTTTCGCCAACGCTTATATAACCCGCGGGAGGATATACCAACAGAAGAAAAAACACCAAAAGGCACTGAATGACTTTAACCGCGCACTGAAGATCAATCCCAACAATTCCAAAGCCCGCATCAACCGGTCCATGGTTTACTACCACCTCGACAGCATACGGCAAGCCATGAATGACCTGGACCAGGTGGTACGCAACCAGCCCTCCAATGCTC
>JAGXLC010000102.1:0-8294 GCA_018334875.1 Bacteroidales bacterium
TTGATGCCCCCACTTCTCCCGGTTTCAAGATAAGAAAAAGGATCATAAAAATCCCGGATCAGTGCCTTCATCCATGGGGGCATATGAAAATAACCGTATTTTTTGGCATAAGCCTGAGACAACAACTCAGCCATACCATATTCCGAATGGATGCGGTCAACACCAAAACTACGCATCAGAATCTGATGAAGCTCTTCCCGCGTGATTTCTTCCCTACGTCCCTTCATACCACCGGTCTCCATAATTATGGTGTTCTTCAATTGAAAAGTAAACTTTTCAGCCAGCTCAACAAGGGCATGGCTAACCCCAAAAAGGATGATCCGCTGATTTTGCCTGTCCAGACGCCTAAGCTTATTTGCCAGTAGATCATAATCATCAAGATAAAAACCGCTGTCCGGATGGCCCGATTGTTCGATAAACTCATTCACCATGAAAACCAGGGAAGAACCTTCCTGTTCCAGATAACCGGGCAGCAGGGCAAGAATGCAATAATCATCAACCGGACCGTAAAAACGCTTAAAAGTCTCCAAAAAACTTTTTCGATAGAGATCCAGACGCTTAATGTAATGCCTGCTTCTGTGCATTCCCGTGGTACCGCTGCTGAAAAACACTTTCTCCCATTGATCCCCTTCGGTCATGATTCTATGATGCTTAAAAAATTCAATGGGTAGAAAAGGGATATCCCTGACGGTTTTCACCTTATGGGGATTTATTCTCAATAACTGGCAATACCTTCCATATACCGGATTATTATGAATCTGATAAAAAAAAACAGAAAGAGCCAGTTGGTCAAATTCATTTTCTGACCGGATGCGAAATAAATGCTTTTCTATTTCAGAGGGATCATAGATAATCCGGTTCATAAATCGGAAAAATGCTTCCTAAAGGACTCGCTGATTTGTTTTAAAACATCTTCTGTCATATCCGGTGAAAAGATCCGGATCACCTCTACCGGCTCACCACCTTTATAAATGGTACCAAGCGCCTTATCAAAATTTGAATGGGGAGTTTCCTTTTTCACATTTTGAGTCAATTTTTCCAGTTCATCCCAATCCAATTTTCGTGGTAATTGCAAGTAACCTATATAGGGATCATCCAGATCGGTAAAAATACCTTCTTCAATTTCTTCAAGATGAAAAAATTTCCTCACCTGAATCCAGGCATCCCCATGCAGGCTTTCTTCAAAAGGATACATATTGATCCCTTCATATTCATAAGCCTTAATCAACCGGGGAACCACATTTTCAGAGATATTCCTCAGCCGCATTACATAATAAGACTTGTTATCAATCGTAATTTCCCCCAAAGCCGAAGATACTTCTCCGCTGATCTGACCTTCTGCAGATTTTGCAGCTATCTTAATATCCTGATCCAATCTGTCCGGCATGATCGCGAGATAATAAAATTTAACAAAATGGGATTTATGTCTTATATGAGCCCCGGGAAAAGGGTCTACTGACTCCAGAACCAGATAATTCTTAAGGGATTTCATTTTGAGGGTATGCACATGTTCTTTCTTTTCTATGAGACCATATGCACTCATTACATTACTAGTAGCCATAGTTGATTCAATTTATCATACTCGTTAACACGGAAAAAGAATTTTTATTATCATGTATATTCAAAAAAGGCCGATTAAAATTGGGACATTTCAAATTGATTTATCCGTGCAAATTAAAACAAAAATCAGGCAGATAAAACATTGGGATATGGAAAAATGAAGCCATTAAAAAAGCTGCCTTGAAACAGATTAAGGCAGCTTTTATTACGCTGACCCACCAGGGTTCGAACCTGGACTCTTCAGGACCAAAACCTGACGTGTTGCCATTACACCATGGGTCATTCTTCCTTTTTGATTCTGCAAAGATAAAAAAAATATTTCTACGCCAAATAAAAAAACAAACCGGATGGTAAGATTTTTCTAATCAGTGTTTATGCAAAATGAGCTCATCTGCTTTCATTCTCCAGGTTTTACCTCCCATTTCCGACCTACTCAGATGCTGTTCGTTATTTATACCTTTCAGATATTCTTCGGCATCTTCATGAATGGTAATTTGCTTTCCTTCAGGAACCTTAATAAACACTTCAACATGTTGGATCCGGTATTGACTGGCTTTGGGAACTTTAAAATGAGAAGCCAGTGCGAGGGTTGAGTCTTTTCTTTCCCATTGATAATTTATTTTTTCTGCATATTCCGAAGCATTATCGAAAGTTTTACCCCGCGATATTTTTTTTATCCTGAGCCTGTAATGCTGATCGTTGCTTTTTTGAATGTCGATGGAAGGCGCAAGATAGAAGTTATCCTCTCTGTCAATTCCCTGAATAGGACGTGCATCATCTGCAAACGGATTGTTGTTGAGATAATACTCGGGGGCTTCTGAATGATCAATTTGCAGCATCAGATTGCCAGTGCCAGCAATATCGAGCACTTGTTCCTCTACTTTATAGGATTGTATTCCCAGATTGCGGACCTGCCACATGATCGTTCCCGGCAGATAGAGCAAAGCGGCAATCCAAATAATAACGCCTGTAAGAATGAGCGCCTTGTCATTGGCCTTAAAATTGGTGACCAGCTTGACCCCTCCATAGATGATAAACAAGAGGGGAATGGAGACAAACAGAAAGAGGGATATAATGAGCAAAGTGAAGGCAGTTTTAGTAAACAGGGATTTTATAAGGAAATAGAAAGGCACCTGTATATCAAACAGGTCAGGAAAAGGAAATTCAATGAACGTCACCTCCAATATTGAAAAAAGGGCTGCAACACCAGCCAGAATAAGGCATATGCCAATCAGAATCATCAGTATTTTAAGGAAAATTTTCAGTATCTTACCCAATACCTGAAACATTTCATTCAAGGCATTGGTCATGTTTTTATATTGATCAGAGCGCTGAAATTTTTTGAATCTTCCCCTTACCTCTTCATATTCCCGCTTTACATTCTTTTCAATATTGGAAATGGTAACCCTTTCTCCTTTCATTTCAAGTTTCTGGGCATAGGTTTTGGCCGGGGGAACAAAGATCCATAGCAAAATGTACGCTACTGCTGTAAAACCATAGGCCAGTATAAGTAAAACAAAGATGAGCCTTATCCACACCGGATCAATATTGAGGTAAGCCCCGATTCCTCCGACTACACCCCCAAGAATGGAGTTGTCAGGGTCGCGGTACAATTTTTTGCCGGTGGACTTGGCAGCAAAATCCTCGCTTTTTTTTTCATCATCGGTAAAATCTTCCGGTTCCCCCATACTTTCAATAACCTCTGTAACATCCTCAATAGTGACAACCTGTTTATAATCTGACAATTTGCTTTGAAAAAGTTCTGTCATTCTGAGCTCAATGTCACTGATGATCTCGGCACCTTCTTTTGTTTCCCTAAAATGGCGGTGAATTTTCTCCAGATAAGCGCTTAATTTTTCGTAAGCATCCTCATCGAGATGAAAGATGATTCCGCTGAGGTTTATTTTGACCGTTTTTTTCATGATTGATCCGTTTTATGATTCCTTTTTTCGTTGATCCGGTTAACTGCCTTAATAAGTTCATTCCATGATTCATCCAGTTCTTTGAGATATTCTCGTCCCTTTTCCGTAAGGGTATAATATTTTCTGGGAGGTCCCTGTTTTGATTCTTCCCAGCGGTATTTCAACAAGCCGGCATTTTTTTGCCTGGTAAGCAAAGGATAGAGTGTGCCTTCCACAACAATCATCTTTGCTTCCTTGAGCTCATGAATTATTTCGGAGGCATAACAGTCCTTTCGCGCAATAATAGCCAGGATACAATATTCCAACACGCCCTTCTTCATCTGAGCTTTTGTATTCTCAATTTTCATGGGTTAATCGTTTTTTTTACGTTTGAAGTTTTGCTTCATATCTTCATATTCAGAGCGGGCTTTTTGCTTAAAGTCGGAAAAGGTAAATGACTGCCCTCTCATTTCCATCTTCTGAGTTATGCTGGATGCCTGGGGCGTAATCAACCACATTATCAGATAAACGAGAAGCCCCGAACCAAAGACCAGAAAGATGATGATGAATACAATCCTGAAAAGCACGGGATCAGCATTGAAATACCATCCCAGACCGCCGCATACTCCTCCTAAAACCTTATTTTCAGGATCTCTGTAAAGTCTTTTGTTATTACTCATTTTTTGGCCTCCCTGTTTTGTATTTTGTTCTTCCGCAGAAACGTATGCTTCCGGCTCTCCCAGGGTTCCGATCACTTCCTCTACGTCCTGGAGATTAATTACCTGTTTTTGGGAAGTAATCTTTTCTGAAAACAGCTCTGCTATGCGCGTTTCGATCTCCTGAAGAATCTCATAGCGTTCGTTTCCGGGAAATTGCTTTTCCACAGCTTCCAAATACGACTTCAGCATTTCAAAAGCATCTTCATTGATGTGGAACAACATTCCCGCCAGATTAACTGAATACATCTTTTTCATGCCCTATTGATTTTTATTTTCTACAAAGATATGTAAAAAATATAGTAATATGCAATACAAGGTACCAAAAAATATATAATATTTTGTGTTATATAATAGCTTATATGGAATATCCGAAGCCTCAAAGAAGGAAAGATTGATGGGTCATCTATTCAAAAAATACTTACCTTTGAGAAAAAAATGAAAACAGCGGGCAATTTGATGAAGATGTCAACAACTCACACAAATACAGTGAGTTTTGATGAAATTGATAAATATACCGGAGTGCTTAATGGCATCAAAGGGCAGTATTTCATTTTTGAAGACGGCTCGGTTTTCAATCTCCGTAAACATAATGGATATCTGGCTGAAATTGAAATTCATTAATATCTTTGTGATGATTCAACTCCGGTATGTATATCGGGGAAATATGAAACTTTTTATGAACCGGATCGATGTTCTTATTAGATTTGGCAGGTAAAAAATGACGATTATGGAATTAATCTTTGCCACCAACAACCCTCATAAGTCGAGGGAAATTCAGGCCCTGGTGCCTGAAAAAATAACAATTTTGAGTTTAAAAGATATCAATTTTCAGGGGGATATACCCGAAAACCAGGCTACCCTGGAAGGAAATGCCCGTGAAAAGGCCTGTTATATCTATGAAGGATATGGAAAGAATTGTTTTGCCGATGATACAGGGCTGGAAATAGATGCCCTGAACGGAGAACCCGGAGTTTATTCGGCAAGATACGCCGGAGCGGATAAAGACCCCCAGGCTAACATGGATAAGGTGCTTAAAGAACTGGAAGGGATTCCGGACAGAAGGGCCCGTTTTAGATGTGTTATTTCCCTGATCATTGATGGAGAAGAAAAACAATTTGAGGGAGTAGTCAACGGGCAGATTCTTCAGGAAAAGAGAGGAAGCGAAGGCTTCGGATACGACCCCATTTTTTTACCGGCCGGGTATGATAAGACTTTCGCAGAGATGCCGCTGGAGCTGAAGAATAAAATAAGCCACAGAAGCCAGGCCATTAACAAACTGGCCGACTATCTCTCACACTATATGGATCGTTAATTGACGATGGAACATCCTGTCAACATGAAAATTATTGCCTGTTTCATTATGACCGGTTTATTCTGCTCCCTGCCTTTTATTGGCGCCCGGGCACAGATCCCTGTGGGTAAATGGCGGGCACACCTGTCCTATGATTCCATACAGGATGTTACCGGATCAAAGGAGCGAATTTTTGCAGCCGCTCAATCGGGTATCCTGGTTTATAACAAAAATTACAACAGCACCGAAACCATAGATAAAGTGAAAGGTTTGAGTGAGGCGGGAATTTCTTCTCTTGGTTACTCAAAGAACCACCAGGCTCTGCTGATCGGATATCAAAGCGGCAATCTGGATGTTCTGAAAGACGGAGACGTTACCAATCACCCTTATATTAAGGACCATGCTTATTATACGGAAGGAAAGATTGCCGGCATCACTTTCAGACAAGGAAAGGCATTGTTAAGTTGTCCTTTTGGAATTGCGGTATTTGATATGGACCGGAAAGAATTCCTGGAAACCTATCAGCCCGGAAAGAATCAGGTGTCAAAGGTTCACGATGTGGCATATGATGACAAGAACTATTATGCGGCTACTGAAAGCGGATTATTTTATGCAGATATTAATACACCGGATCTCTATGATCCGGAGAGCTGGGAGCAGGTAACTGCATTTCCCAATTATAACAGAAGGGTGAAAGAGGTAGAAGTATTTAACGGATATACCTTGATAAATGTACAAAAGGAAGGGGATAAGTCGGAAATCTATTATATGAATGATTTGAATAACTCCGTATTGCTTCTGGAAGGGAAGGTTGAAACATTGAAAAGTAGCACGGATAAGTTTTATATAGGATTATCGAACGCCATCCGAATTTATGCCAGTGATTTGAGTTTTGTTGATGAAATTACGGAATACGCTTCTCTGCGCTCCCGTCCGAATTCAATTTACCCCGTTTCAGGAGGAAATGTATGGATCGGCGATTCCCGGGCAGGGCTTATCAGGCTTAGTGGCAATGCCGCGGAAAGCATTGTGCCCGATGGCCCTGCAACGGACCATGCTTTTGCAATGGTGAGCGAGGGTAACCGTATTTTTTCAGTTCCGGGAGGATATGACGACCAGTTTAACCCAAAAAACAGAAACGGGGCAGTACAACAGTTTTCCGGCCAGGAATGGAATAATAGGCTCTTTTCACAATGGAAAGATTTTGTGGATATTGTAACAGCACCTGAAAGCAAAGAGGATTTGCTAATAGGAAGCTGGGGTGATGGAATACTGGAAATCCGGGAGGGAAAGATTAAAAATCAATTTGTGGAAAACAACAGCAGCCTGGAAGCATATAATGATGGGGGAGTATATGTACAAGATATGGCATGGGATGAGGAGGGAAACCTCTGGGTATTGAATTACGGTAGCGCACACCCGTTTAAATTCATGGAGGCCAATGGCAATTGGAAAGTCTTTGAATATGAACCTTTACAGGATAAAGTACCAATGGGACTTCTGTCCGCAAAAAATGGCTACAAATGGGGCTTCCTGAATGATTCTCCTTATCTTTTTGTTATCGATGACAGGAATACCCCTTCCCAAACGGAAAATCACAGGGTCAAGATAACCGAGGCCAGAGACAACAACGGAAAATCGTATGCCAGCAGAATTTATGCCATTCAGGAAGACAGGGAAGGGAATATATGGTTTGCAACCGACGAAGGCATTGGCGTAGATTATGATCCGCAAAGTATATTTGAGGAAGACACTTATCAACCCAACCGCCCCCGAATTTCAGAGGAAGGTTATACCCATTTTATGCTGCGCGACAATATCGTTACGGATATTGCCGTAGATCCGGCAAATCAAATTTGGTTTGCTACTCAAACTTCCGGCGTTTTTGCCTACAATCCGAAGGCACAGGAAATGGTCCATCATTTCACAGCTTCTTCCAGCCCGCTTTTAACGGACACGCTTCAGTCCATTGCGGTGAATGAAACAGGGGAAGTATTTATGGGCACCAGCCGGGGTATGATCTCTTACCGGAGCCATACTTCTAAAGGTCAAGATACCTTTGAGGATACCTATGCTTTTCCCAATCCTGTGCCTCCGGATTACCAAGGTACTATAACCATAACCAGCCTGGTAGAAAATGTGAATGTAAAAATCACTGATATCAACGGAAATCTTTTATATGAAACGATAGCAAAAGGGGGACAGGCCACCTGGAGCGGAAAAGATTTTTCGGACCGGCCCGTCGGAAGCGGCGTTTATCTTATATTCCTTACCAATAAAGATGGATCGAAAACTCATGTTGAAAAATTATTGTTTATCCGGTAAATTGCCTTATATTTTCCCGTCATTTATGTTGAACCCAAAATATTATATATACTATGGCAGCAATACAATTCAAAGGGAAAAAAATACACTACACCATCCAGGGAGAAGGTGAACCATTGTTTTTGATCCATGGTTATCTTGAAGCACTGGAAATCTGGGATGAGTTTGCTGAAGCCCTGGCTAAAGACCATATGGCAATAAGAATGGACCTTCCGGGCCACGGAAAATCCGAAGTTGTGGAGGACACGCATAGTATGGAGCTGTTGGCTGAGGCTGCCAATGCAGTGCTTGAGGAAAATCAAATATCTTCGTGCTCCATGATCGGACACTCGATGGGAGGGTATGTAACGCTTGCTTTTGCCGATAGGTATCCTGAAAAGATAAACCGTTTTTCATTATTCCATTCCCATCCCTTTGCCGACAGTGAACAGGTAAGACAAAACCGGCAGAACGCCATTGAAAAAATTAAACAGGGAAAGAAGGAAGAGATATGCCGGT
>JAGXLC010000102.1:8929-12562 GCA_018334875.1 Bacteroidales bacterium
GTCGGCAAATTTAAAAGCAAAATTGTAAATCAATCCCTCGTTGGTAACTTTACTGAAAAACGGCGAATGGTAAGAGGTATCTACCGGAACAAAATAATCGGGCATAATGCCTCCGCCCCCGAAAACAATATCGCCTTTCGGGGTCTTGTACTTTAACGAATCGGCAAACTCTATACTATCCGCATTAAAAAACTCTCCGTGCTTAAAACGTTCGTTAATATCATTGTAATACTGGTCTCTGCCGTCTTCATAAGGTTTTTGAATACAACGGCCGGTTGGGGTGTAATATCTGGCAACGGTCAAACGAAGGGCTGAACCATCGGACAATTTAATTTGTTCCTGAACAAGTCCTTTGCCAAAAGATCTTCGTCCTACAACAAATCCGCGGTCATTATCCTGAATGGCTCCTGCAAGAATTTCACTTGCCGAAGCCGACCATTCATCAACTAAGACGGCAACATCCAAATCCTGGCAAACACCACGAGAAGAAGCATGTATCTCTTGCTTGGGAGCGTTTCGCCCTTTGGTGTAAACAATAAGTTTCCCTTCTTTCAGAAATTCATCAGCTATACTGGTGGCGGCGTTGAGAAATCCTCCACTGTTACCCCTCAGATCAATAACTACCTTTTCAAGGGAGTTTTGTTTTAATTTTTTAATTGCTTCTATAAACTCCTGATGTGTAGTTTTTGAAAATCGGTTTATTTTGATATACCCCGTTGAGGGATTGAGCATGTAGGAAACATCCACACTGTAAAGGGGAATTTCATCACGGGTTATGGTGAAATGTAGTGGTTCGGAGGAACTTCTACGTTGAACGGTAATATCCACTTCGGTTCCTTTTTCTCCTTTTAGCATGCTTACAATCTTATCGGTGGACATATTTTTCCCTGCCACCACTGTATCATTCACCTTAACAATCCGGTCGCCCGGTTGAAGACCTACCATTTCAGAAGGGCCCCCGCTTATTACACTTATTACCACTATGGTATCATTCTGCATATTAAACTGTATCCCTATGCCCTCAAAGTTCCCCTGTAAGGGTTCATTTACATCTTTTAAATCTTTGGCCGGAATATATACCGAATGGGGATCCATATCCTTCAACATTGCAGGAATAGCAGATTCCTGAAGATTTTCCTTAGAAACAGGATCTACGTAATTTTTTTCTATATAATTGATTACTTTGTTTAACTTATTGGGATGGTTGTAAACATAAGTTTTATTTCCCGGAGCATTACCATCTAATGAGAGTCCCAGCAATATCCCACCAATCAACACGATTGACAGCATTATTGGAAAGTAAAGTTTGAGTGTTTTATAATTTAATTTCATGGTTGTTTTTTTATACTACAATTTGAACTACTTCAATGTTGGCCCTTTCAAGTAATGGAATACCATCATTGGATTCTTTTCTGTCTGTATAAACAACTCGTTTTATCCCGGATTGGATTATCAGTTTAGCACATTCCAGGCACGGAGATGTTGTAACATATAACGTTGCATTTTCGCTGCTATTGTTAGATTTCGCTACTTTTGTTATTGCATTTGCTTCTGCATGCAATACATACGGCTTGGTGTTGCCTTCCTCATCTTCGCAGACATTTTCAAAGCCAGAAGGGGTGCCATTGTAACCATCCGAGATGATCATCTTTCCTTTAACCATTAAAGCTCCAACCTGCCTTCTTTTACAATAGGAATTTTTGGCCCAGATCCTGGCCATCTCAATATATCTTTGATCGAAAATGGCTTGTTTGTTCTTATAGGGATGCAGAGGAGAGGAATGGTTACTATCCATTTGCTTACATGTTATTGTATAAAAACCCTCCTAAATGAGGGCTCAGTGTGCCTGAAGTCGGATTCGAACCGACACGGGCAAAAGCCCACTGGTTTTTGAGACCAGCGCGTCTACCAATTCCGCCATTCAGGCCTGTATAATGAACCTTAACAGATCAGCAAAATTATTGATTTGTTTTTGATACACCAAATTTTTAAATAAACTTATTATTGTTGTGGCTATCATGCGCCAAAAGTACCTTATTTGTTGATATATATATCTTTTATGGACCCATCTTCCCACCGAAACAAGGTTTAAGGCTAATATTCAGAAACGGAGATTAAAGGTGCTACATCCCAACGGCGAGGTATCGATACACCTTATGCAGACAGGCCTTCCTGTTTTGTCCAGTAGGCAATTTTTCTGGCCAGTTTTCTGGCGTGGAAGGGTTTGGCCAGAAAATCATTCATGCCCGAGTTCATGCTTTTTATCTCATCTTCAGCCCAGATATTGGAAGTTACTGCTATTATCGGAATTGTAATTCCTTTTTTCCGCAAGTCCCTGGCTACTTCAATGCCATTTTTCCCGGGCATTACGATATCCAATAAGATAATGTCGTAATTATCGGTCTCTGCTTCATGAATGCATTGATTGCCATTTTCAACAATGGTGACCTCCAGATCAATGGAATGTATATATTGCTCAATGATCTTCTGATAGATCTGCTCATCTTCAGCCAGCAATATGCGTATTTGCTTGGAGCGTATTTTCTTTTTTGACTCAGACAAACCCGTATTATTTTTCTTACAAAATACGGAAAATATATATTATAATTGCCTGAATAACACTTTAAATTGACAAACACCTCAAATTGTTTGACAAAAGGCTTGATTGGAAGCATTAACGATATTTTCCTTCGTTATCCTCAACAATTCTCAGATAGTTGTTGTAGCGGTTTTGGCTGATATCTCCCTTCTCTACCAATCCTTTTACATGGCATCCGGGTTCATGTGTATGGGTGCAGTTGTGGAATTTGCAGCTAAGCGAGGCATTGAAAATTTCAGGAAAGTAATGGTATACCTCTTCTTTATCCATATCGACCAAACCAAAGCCTTTTATTCCGGGAGTATCAATAATGGCGCCTCCAAAAGGAAGATCGATCATTTCTGCAAAAGTAGTACAGTGCTTTCCTGCTTTATGGTAATTTGAAATACGTGCAGTTTTTAGATCCGCTTCCGGTTTAAGCTGATTGATCAGGGTAGATTTACCCACACCCGAATTACCTAAAATTACACTGTATTTATCTTTAAGAAGATTCTTTACAGATTCCAGATTTTCCTCCCTGGTTACCGAGATACTGAAACATTCATAACCGACGTCATGGTATATCTGAATTAGCTCATTGAGTTTTCTCATCAATTGCTCATCATAAAGATCGATTTTGTTAAAGATAATTTTTGCCGGTATTCTATATGCTTCGGCAGTTACAAGGAAACGGTCTATAAACAGGGTATAAGTTTCGGGATATGCAAGAGTAGCCATAATGATTGCCTGATCGATATTGCTGGCAATGATATGACTTTCCCTGGATAATTTAGTGGCTTTACGGATGATGTAATTTTTGCGTTCATGTAACTCGGTAATCAAGCCTTCTCTTTCTCCCTCCTGAATGGGGCTGAATTCCACCCGGTCACCCACAGCAACAGGGTTGGTGGTTTTGATGCCTTTTATCCGGAACTTGCCCTTGATCTTGCATGCCCATATTCCTTTATTGGCATCCCTGACATAATACCAGCTTCCTGTTGATTTAACTACCAGCCCTTCCAATTTTGAATTTTTATGCAAAAATAGTAGTTTAG
>JAGXLC010000103.1 GCA_018334875.1 Bacteroidales bacterium
CAGTTTATTAAAAAATTGAATTTCAAATTGATTTATTTACCAAAATTACAAACTTTGCTTGTATTACCATGGAACCCGCATGCTACTCATGTCCTTGTTGTGAAGGTTCCTAGATGCGGGTTTCATTGAAAATTTAACATGATTTGGAAGGTGTTAATATAGTAATAATAGGATAAAAAATGCATTTTCTTTTTACATTTTTAATTTTAAGACAAAACCATTTTCATATTAAAATTTATACTATTTTTATCGTCTGTTTTTGTTTCTATTTATTGAAAATCAAAAAAATTTACTTTTATAATCATCAGTCAATATGAAAATACCCAGGCGACATGGATTTTCAATTTTTCAGGACGCTCAAACTTTTTCAGAATCTACAATAAAGCAACTTCAATTTGAGTTTAAATTGAAGTATCAGGAATATCCAATATTTTGGAATAAACACACAAATCCAAAGCTCAGAAAATAATTGCAAACATCAAATCGGAAAACTATGAACATTTACATTGGAAACCTCAATTTTACTGTTGATGAAGACAAATTGAGAAAGATATTTGAGAAATACGGGGAAGTCTCCTCAGTAAGAATCATCAAGGATAAAGAAACCGGGGAAAGTAAAGGGTATGGCTTTATTGAAATGAAGAACGACGATGAGGGGAAAAAAGCCATACAGGCAATGAACAGTCAGGAAATTGACGGCAGGCATGTAAAGGTCAACATTGCCAAACCACGGAAACGTAATTTCGGAAGGTAATAAATGCATGGCTCATATGTAAAAAGATGAAGCAATTAATCATATCCAAGCAGGTTACCGATCGAACCATTGATTCGATTGATAAGTATTTTCAGGATATTTGCAAATACGAGCTGTTATCTCCCCAGGAAGAGGTGGAACTAACCCGGAGGATCAAGAAAGGCGATGATCAGGCTTTAGAAAAGTTAACCCTTGCCAATCTGAGATTTGTGGTATCTGTGGCCAAACAATACCAATATAGGGGAATGAGTCTACCGGACCTGATCAATGAAGGCAATCTTGGATTGATCCGGGCAGCAAAAAGATTTGATGAAACCCGGGGGTTCAAATTCATTTCCTATGCGGTTTGGTGGATCAGGCAGGCCATCATACAAGCTCTGGGGGAACAATCCCGGATGATCCGTCTGCCGTTGAACAGAGTTGCCGATGTAAACAAGATCAACCAAGCCATCTCCACACTGGAGCAAAAATACCAAAGAGGACCCACCGACGAGGAGATCGCCCGCCAAACCGACCTAGCTGAAGATCTGGTATCTTCCACCCTTCAGATAAAAACGCGGCACCATTCTCTGGATGCCCCTCTCCCGGGATCAGAATCCGATGAGAATTTCCTGCTCGACACCCTCTCTTACGACGATATGCCGGCACCGGACCAGAACCTGTTATATGAATCCCTGAAAAAAGAGATCGATGCAGCTTTACAGATACTCTCCAAAAAGGAAGCCATGGTTATTGAAAGATTTTTCGGATTGAACAGAAAACGCGCCGCATCGCTTGGCGAAATAGCCCAATCCTTGCAATTATCCAAGGAAAGGGTGCGTCAGATTAAAAACGGTGCGCTCCGAAAATTAAAAAAATCTCCCAACAATAAGCTTTTGAAAAGATTTGTATAAAAATTCCTTATTTAAAATAAGCCTTAAAATGGGTTGGAGCATTGCGCATTATTTCATAGAACAAAGCCAAATGGCTTATTTGTAATTAGAAATGCTAAACAAATCTTCCCCGGCTTTGTTTTTAACAATAGCATTGTAAAACAAATAAAGACAGGAGAAGATTATGGCAACTCAAGAAAAAAAGAAAAAACGGAATGTAAAGGTAAAAAGCTCCAACTACTACCAGAAGCAATATCAAAATGATTTTGTCAACAAGTGGGATGAGCTAATCGATTGGGAAGGCAGAAGAAAGGGAGAAGGTGAGTTTTTTGTCAGAGAGCTGGAAAACAGAGGTGCGAAAAAAATTCTGGATGCAGCTACAGGTACGGGTTATCATACCGTGCAGTTGCTAAAAGCCGGATTTGAGGTGCACAGTGCCGACGGCATGGACAATATGCTGGAACGTGCCTTTTACAATGCCAGAGAGCAAGGTTTATTACTGAGGACCATTTCTGCAGACTGGCGCAATCTTACCGAACATGTTCACGAGTCATACGATGCAGTAATTTGCCTTGGAAATTCATTTACCCATCTCTTTGATGAGAAGGATCGACGAAAAACCCTGGCCGAATTCTATGCCGTACTGAAACCCAAAGGGGTATTAATTCTGGATCAACGGAATTATGATGGCATTCTGGACGATGGTTTCCACAACAAACATGCATATTATTATGTAGGTGATCATGTTAAAGCAGAACCTGAATCCATTGATGATGACCTGGTTCGATTCAAATATGAATTCAATGACGGCAGCGTCCATCATCTGAATCTTTTCCCGCTGCGTAAGGAATATACCAGATCATTAATGATCGATGCAGGATTTCAACAAGTTAAGACTTATGGCGATTTCCAGGAAACATACCAAAGAAATGACCCCGACTTTTTTATACACGTAGCGGAAAAATAATCCCCTGCTTGTACTTTAAATAGCCGATCCTCTGCAATCCTAAGGGGTCGTACCGATAAAAAAATCAATTATTAATTCAAAAAATTAAACAAAAAAGGGAGATACACCTATGCACACACATATTTTAGGTTATCCAAGAATAGGACCAAACAGAGAAACAAAAAAAGTGTTGGAAAAATACTGGTCGGGGAAGCAATCATTGGAAGATGTTCTCCGCACCGGCAGAGAGCAACGTGAATATAACCGGCAGGTACAAAAAGATGCAGGATTGGACCTGGTACCTGTGAATGATTTTTCATTTTATGATCACATACTGGATATGGTAATGACCGTGGGAGCCATCCCAAAACGGTTCCAGGTGCTTAGCCACCTGGACAAAAATGACCTGTATTTTGCCATGGCCCGGGGTTACCAAAAAGAAGGCCATGACATAATACCCATGGAGATGACCAAATGGTTCGATACCAACTATCACTATATTGTGCCCGAATTTACCAGTGATCAAAAGTTTGAATATTATTCCGACAAGATCATCAACGAATTCAACGAGGCAAAAGCATCCGGCGTAAATCCCAAGCCGGTGATCATCGGACCTGTATCTTTCCTCCTTCTTGGAAAGGAAAAAGAGGAAGGATTTGACCGGCTGGATCTAATTGAAGCCCTTTTACCGGTTTACAATGAAATTCTGACCAAATTGCAAGATGCCGGAGCGGAATGGGTACAGTTTGACGAGCCTTACCTGGCTATGGATATATCAGATAAACAGAAAGAGATCCTTAAAATTGCTTACTCCAGGATTCGCAAAGGGTTTCCATCTTTAAAGATATTGCTGGCAAATTACTTTGAGGGCTTGCATGAAAACATGGATACAGCCATTGAACTGCCGGTAGATGCTTTACATCTGGATCTGGTTGAAAATCAGGAGCAATTGCAGGAAGTTATAAAGAAAGCGCCTGAAACATTAACCCTTTCTTTAGGTGTTGTGGACGGGCGCAACATTTGGAAAAACAACTTTGACCATTCTCTGGATCTGATCCGAACAGCGGCTCAGGAACTGGGTTATGGAAGGATTATGGTCTCCACTTCTTCATCACTTTTACATGTTCCCTATGATCTGGATCTTGAAGATGATGAAAAGCATCTGCCTCCACAAATCAAAAATTGGATGGCTTTTGCCAAACAGAAGCTTCATGAGGTGGTTACACTCAGAGACCTGGTGGATCCGGAACTCCACTCCAAAGCAGAAGCCAAACTTATAGAAAACAGACGGGCTATAGAAGACCGAAAAAACTCTTCTTTAATCCACAAATCATCGGTAAGAAAAAGGCTGAATGCGGTAACTACGGATATGTTTAAACGAAACAGTGAATTCGCCAAAAGACAGAAAGCACAATCTGCCGAACTGAATCTTCCGGAGTTTCCCACTACCACTATCGGCTCGTTTCCTCAGACCAAAGACGTGCGACAATTAAGGCGTCAGTATAAAAAGAACGAGATCAGCCGGGAGGAGTATGAAAACCAACTGAGAGACAAGATCAGGGAGGCCATCAGCAAACAGGAGGAAGTCGGCCTTGACGTGCTTGTTCACGGTGAATTCGAACGGAATGACATGGTGGAATATTTCGGGGAACAGCTTGAAGGCTTTGTTTTCACCAAAAACGGATGGGTGCAAAGTTATGGAACCAGGGGTGTGAAACCTCCGGTTATTTTCGGTGATGTGGAAAGAAACGCACCCATGACCGTAAAATGGTCATCTTTCGCCCAGTCTTTAACAGACAAACCGGTAAAAGGTATGCTAACCGGACCGGTTACCATCCTGCAGTGGTCTTTTGCCAGGGATGATCAATCGAGAAAAGACACGGCCTATCAGCTTGCACTTGCTATACGCGACGAGGTGGTTGATCTTGAAGAAGCCGGCATTAAACTGATACAGATTGACGAGCCTGCATTCCGCGAAGGATTGCCCCTGAAGGAAAAAGACTGGCAGGATTATCTCGAATGGGCTGTTAATGCGTTTAAACTGGCATCGTCAGGAATTCAGGATGATACACAAATCCATACCCACATGTGCTATTCCGAATTCAACGACATCATTGAGCATATTGCCAATCTTGATGCCGATGTGATCACCATTGAAACGTCAAGGTCCCAGATGGAGCTTCTTGAAGCCTTCGGGGACTTTGAGTATCCCAATGAGATCGGGCCGGGAGTCTACGACATCCATTCCCCGAGGATTCCTCCCGCTAATGAGATGGAATCGCTCATGAGGAAAGCTGCCAACGTCATACCCAAAAAACAGCTTTGGGTAAATCCCGACTGCGGACTTAAAACCCGTAAATGGGAAGAAACATGGCCAGCATTGGAAAACATGGTGAAGGCAGCTAAAAGTCTCAGAAAGAAGAAGAAAGAAACAGTAGAATAGACAAAGGTAACAGGTTGATTCCACAACCTTTTCTCCTTTCATGGTTTCTGCTTATAAAAACCCCTTCCGGCGAAAAATCCGGAGGGGGTTTTTGTATAATAACACACAGAATATAATTGTAATGTTATTTCCAATATACCAGCACATGTTCTTAACCCGAATTATTCAAGCATAATTCGGGTTAAAAACAAGGGGCTACATCTCTTATTTGTCTTTCCATGGACCGATAAGCTCAACAAAAGTGCCGTCGGGGTCGCGGATAAGCAAAAGATACCTGTTTTCTCCGAGTTTTACAGGTGAACTCCCCCGCATGGTTATGTTATGGGCTTTAACCCGTTCAATAACCGGTGAAAGGTCCTGCACATTGATGGTAATGTACTGCATACCGCTGTGATCATAGATGAAATCGTTACGCTGCTTTTGCGGCCGGTCCCCGAAGCTCATCAGTTTAAACTGGGTGGCCTCTTCACCGGATCCCAGTTTTAAAACTTTTACATCAAAAGGAACGCCGTTGCTTAGCCCCGATTCTTCAGCCATGGTTTCATCCACACTGAACTGACCTGTCTGTTTCATACCTACCACTTCTTTGTAAAATTCCAGGGACTCATCCAGATCGGAGGCAATAACCCCAATATGGATGGTTTTGCTTGAAAAATCACCTTGTGCATTGGCCGGTTCGGAAGAAAAGAATAAAACCGCTGCCGCAGCAATAAGAAAACATAACTTTTTCATAATGATTTAGATTTTTAGGTTATCATTTGCCAAAGATAGGGGATTTAACAGACATTTCAAATCACCCGGAACCAAACATCCAACGGTTGAAAGCCTGGAACAATTTCCAACCCATAGCTTTCATCCGGGTTTACTTTTTTATAGGAAAAATTCAATGGATTTACCGGCAAATTCATTACATTTGAGTCCAGATATATCTTTAAACAAAAAACATTTTACCATGAAATATCTTGTGTACAAACTCGGGTTACTGATCTTAATGACAACCTTTATTTATCCGGCAGCTCATGGAGACGCCGGCGACGATGCAAACAATAACAATCAGATTTATGATCTGACGTGCGAATATAAAACCAATCCGTTAGGCATTGATGAAACGGAGCCGAGGTTTAGCTGGAAGATCAGTCCCAATTTGGGAATCACCGAGCAAACGGCTTACCAGATCCGGGCAGCCGAAAACAAAAAGGAACTTACTTCAGGGAAGCAACTGATCTGGAATACGGAGAAAGTACAATCCGGCCGTTCGATACACATCCCCTATGGGGGTCCCGGACTCAGATCCGGGCAGCGGGTTTACTGGCAGGTTAGAATATGGGACCAGGAAGGCGATGCGACAGAATGGAGCTCCCCTGCTTATTTTGAAATGGGTCTTCTTTCTCCGCAAGACTGGAAAGCAGAATTTATTACGCCCAATTTAGAAGAAGATACTACGGAACCGGCACCATCCCCATATCTGAGAAATGAATTCACGCTGAATAAATCTGTACGCTCGGCACGGGCTTATGTAACAAGCCTCGGTCTCTATGAATTTCATATCAACGGAGAGAAAGTGGGTGACCAGGTTTTTACTCCGGGATGGACCAGTTACAATCATCGTTTGCCCTATCAAACCTATGATGTAACCTCCAGGCTGCAAAAAGGAACCAATGCAATCGGTGCCATACTAGGCGATGGCTGGTACAGAGGTTATCTCGGCTGGGGCGATCAACGGAATGTTTACGGCAACAAACTGGCTCTTTTGGTGCAATTGGAAATCACCTTCAAGGATGGTACAAAGCGAACCTTCGTTACTGACAACAGCTGGAAAGCCTCACATGGCCCGATTAAGATGTCAGATATATACAACGGTGAAACGTATGATGCCCGAAACGAACTAACTGGCTGGGATGAACCGGACTTTCAGGATGCAGCATGGGCAAATACCACGACTTATGATTATCCCAAAGAAAACCTTTTTGTATCCAACGCTCCGCCGGTGCGGAAAGTAAAAAAAATAGAACCCAGAGAAATCATCTACACACCGGAAGGCGACACGGTATTTGACATGGGCCAGAACATGGTGGGCTGGATCAGGCTGAATATAAAAAGCCGGGAAGGTAATACCATACGGCTAAAACATGCTGAAGTGCTTGATAAAGAAGGCAACCTGTATACGGAGAATCTTCGCTCCGCCGACCAATGTGTCGAATATACCTTCAAAGGCGCATCCCCAAAAGAACAATATGAACCCCATTTTACATTCCAGGGTTTTCGATATGTAGCTGTAAGCGGACTGGATAAGAAGCCTTCCAAAGATATGCTTACCGGAATGGTGATCCACAGCGACATGGAACGTATCGGCGATTTTGAATGCTCCAATGATCTGATCAATCAGCTTCAGCATAACATTCAATGGGGTCAGCGCGGCAATTTTCTGGAAGTACCCACGGATTGCCCCCAGCGTGATGAAAGGCTGGGATGGACGGGCGATGCCCAGGTATTTGCCCAGACAGGTAGTTTCAATTTCAATACCGCCGGTTTTTTTGACAAATGGTTGAAAGACCTGGAGCTGGACCAAAAGGAAAACGGGGCCATTCCCCATGTGGTGCCTGATGTATTGGGAGGAGCCGGAGCTGCCGGCTGGGGCGACGCCGGCACGATTGTTCCCTGGGCGGTATATACCAATTACGGAGATCAAAGCGTCCTTGAAAACCAGTATTCCAGCATGAAACGGTGGGTGGAATTCATGAACCGGCAGGCCGGGAAAAACCATCTGTGGCAAGGTGGTTCGCATTTTGGCGACTGGCTGGCTTTTAACACCACACGTTCCGATTACCCCGGCGCAACTACATACAAAGATCTGATCGCAACCGCTTATTTTGCAAGGTCCTCCAAACTGTTATCCAAAACAGCCGAAGTACTCGGAAAAGAAAATGATGCCGAAAAGTACAGTTTGCTGTACGAGGTGGTTAAAAAAGCCTTTCAGGAAGAATTCATGACTCCCAATTCACGCATCACCTCAAATACACAGACGGCCTATCTGCTGGGTCTGGCATTCGGGCTTTTGCCGGAAGAAAAAGAAGCAAAAGGAGTGGAAAGGCTGTTACAGCGGATCAATAATTTTGGCCATCTAACCACCGGATTTTTGGGTACTCCGCTCTTATGTCCAACATTAAGCGAATACGGCGAAACCGAAACCGCCTACAAACTTTTGAACCGGAAGGAGTATCCGTCGTGGCTTTATCCTGTAACCATGGGAGCAACCACCATCTGGGAACGGTGGGATGGCATCAAGCCTGACAGCACTTTTCAGGATCCCGGAATGAACTCATTCAACCATTATGCTTATGGTGCCATCGGAGAATGGTTATACCGCTATGTGGCAGGCATTGAATGGGATGAACAAAATCCCGGCTACAAGCACATCATCTTCAAGCCACATCCCGGCGGAGGACTGACCTCTGCCAAAGCTTCCCATGAATCGCTTTACGGAGAGATCATTTCCGACTGGGAGATCAATGAAAAGAAGTTTAACTACAAAGTGGTCATTCCGCCCAATACATCAGCAAGCATCAGACTGCCCAATGCCGAGGAAGGGAAAGTTACCGTAAACAGTGGCATGTTGGAAGAAAATGGCGGAATACATAACATCCGCCAGGAAAAGGATAAATTGGTCATCGATGCCAAACCGGGCACCTATCGGTTTGTGTATCCGTATCAGAAAAAAGGAGGGGAAACGGAAGCGCAAAGGTGACAAAGGCTAAAACATAAAATCTTAATTATTGCGCTTCTATATGGTAATATTTTGACACGAGTTTGATTGTTTGACAAAAGTTTGACAGGAGTTTGATTATTGCAGGGGTTAAAGCTGCCAGGGTAATATAATGATCAAATTATTGCTATTGATTGCCATTTATAATTTCAGAACCCTTTCAATTAATTTTTCTGCCTCACCGTTTTCTATACTTAGATTGGAAATCAAAGCTTTCAGGTTAATCCAAATATCCTCTTCTTTCATGGGTGTCTGATCATCCATGTAACCCTGCTCCAGAAGATATTGTTCCAGCTCTTCCATTTTATTTTCCCTGAATCCCTGAACATTCCTGTTTCTAAGAGCTTGTATCAATTTTTCGGGATCGCCTTTAACACGTTTGAGCTGATCACTGACTGCGTCAATGAACTTTTCAGAAACCGCCCCCGATTGTTCCAAAACGCTTCTGTCGATGGGTCGGGGCCGGCCCTGGCGGTATAACTCCTGAAACCGGCTGAGGAGATTGACTTCTTCCCTTAATGTTTTGATCCACCGATCTTCTATCCCTTCAAGCTTGCCGCCGTTTCTCAGATAGCTGTCTAACTGGCCCCAGTATTCCAGGCCATTCTTCAGACAATTATAAAGCAGTTGCTTATCCTCAAGCAAATACCACAGGTGAATCTGTGCTGTTTCATCAGTCAGTAGGTTAAATGCAGGTACCTCCAGTGCTTTTCCGTATTCATCATGGTCTTTCCCTTCAGGTGAGGGAACATGAAACTGCTCAAGTTTGAAGGAAGCAAAATCAGGTTGTGCCTGAAGATTAACGGATTCATTTTGTTTGCCTGTTAAAGGAATGGTTTTATAATCAATATCATTCACTGAGGCAAGATAGGATTTCCATTTGGCCACTTCATCACCTTGTGCTGTAAAATAAAAGATCTGCCGGCCTTCCCTGCTGATCTCAACCAAAGCATCGATGATTGCCCGTGCCCTGGCATCATCGCTGTTGGCCAGCAATTCGTCAGCCAATATAGGCAATCTGACAGATGTTTCCTGACTCTCAATATAGGCCAGCCGAACCGAAAGCAATAATTGAATCTGGGTACCGGTAGATAGTTCGCTCAGATCCTGGCCTTCCCTCAACACAGTATCCATAGCTCTAAAGGCCGCTTCATCCTGTTCATCAAGCATTAGCTCGTACCGTCCGCTTGTAATCCGGTTAAACAATTCTTTAGCTCTAATGAATACTGCAGGTCGGTTTTGTTCTTTAGTTTCCTGCTTTAGCCGGTCTACCAGCAGTTTTCCTGTAACGGAAGCCACATTGGATTCGTAAAGTGTCTCCAGATTTTCAAGGGCATTTTGCTTTTTTCTTAAAGCATCTTCCAGGGCGTTGCCCTGTTTGGCATTGCTGATATTGGTCTCAATAGTGGTAATCTCTTTATTGATGCTTTCCAGCTTATCTGCCTCTTCTTCATATCTTCCGGCCTTTTCCCGCGCCTGGTCAGGAGTGATATTTGAAAGTTCTTCTCGGTATTCTTCGTAAAGTGAATGCTCCCTGACTCTGTCCCTCTTTTCCGACAATTTTCGCTCCGAAAACTGATAATTTTCCCGGGCTTTTCTGTACTTTTCCAATTGTTCCACAAGCTGCCTCACCCGTTCCTTATCGTCAAAATCCACATCCAGTTTTTCGTATATTTCCCGGAGCTTCCTCTTATCACTGTCTATTTGTTGCTGCTTTTCTTTTATGGTTTCCTCCTGGTCTTTGATTTCCTCTGTATTTTTCCGTTGGAGATCTGCCCCCTTTTTCAGGTCGTTGTATAGGGCTCTTGCTTCGGTTGCATCTTTTGCTTCCTTTACAAAATTTTCCCGGAAGCGGGCATTGATCTGTTTCAATATCTGATCGTGGCTCTGCGATAAATTTTCCAACTGACTTTTCAAAGCTTCTAGTTCCACATGGGCTTGCTGCCACTTGTTCAGATTCACCACAAACGTGTAAAGCCCGCTGTAATTCCTGGGATCCTCCTCCGGGAGGTGAGGTGCAGCCTGTAATTTTTGCACCCATTGATCATAAGTTTTTTTAATTTCTTCAAGCTGTTTTTTTGCTGCCTCGCGTTCTTTGCTTCGGCTATCGATCTTCTGGTGAATGATTTCCCTCCATTTGATGATATGAAGATCACTGATCAAATGGCTTAATGTTTCATTGACTTGATCAACACTCCAGGATTCAGGAAGGGGCAAGCCGGTTGAATGATAATCATTTTCCCGCATATTGATTTCTTCGGAAGGTTTCTCCTGAAGGGCAAAATAGGAAAGAACAGGCAAAAATAAAATTCCAAACAGGGCAGGCCAGCCTATAAGATAAGTTGCTACAGCCAGTATGGCTCCGGCTGCAGAAAAGATGATCACCCATTTTTTGGAAGTGCCTTTTTGTCTTCTTTGTGCCTGAAGCCAGAAGCCAAGGGTTTTTATTCCGTGCTGAAGGGTTTCGCTGTCAAATTGATTTCCACCATCATCAAGCGCCTTTTTCAGCTCCTCGATTTCTGTTTCAAAAAACTGATGTCTACTAATGGTTTGATGGGCTTCGAGTAAAAATTCCTCCAGTTTGCGCAGATTTTTCAGATCAATTCCTTCCCATTGCTCCGGATCAATGTCTTCATCTATGGCCTTTAATGCCTGCTTCGTTTCGGTTTGATAATACTCAACCTGATTGTTTTTTTCCCGGATTTCACGCTTTTTTTCTTCAAGGCTGGCTATTCTTTGTTCCAGCTCATCCAGAATGGCATCGCTCACACCCTCTTCGGGCAAGTTCAGCTCAGACAGTTCATTATTATATTGAGCCATCTTATTCTTTGCTTCCCTAATGCCTTGTTCAGCCTTATCCATATCCTCCTCCAATTCCTGTATCCGCCCATATTCACTCCCATTCACCTTTTCCATTACATTCGGATAAGTCTCGTATATCTTTCTTTGTTGCTCAAGCTCCTGGCCTGCTTCCAGATATTCAATGACTCGCTCATAAAAATCCTTCAGCCGGGAAGCTTCACGTGCATTATACCTGTCCTTGTAAAGCTTTTGAAGGCGATCCTCTTCCTTTTTTAAATCCCATTGTCTTTGCTGAATGTCCTTAAAATGCCTATCAGCTTCCTGAACTGCTTTATGCTCTGAAATGGTAGAACTTCTCGCCTGATAGGAATAACCAAGCTCACTTTCGGCAGCATCCAGGTTGTAGCCGCCAATGGATTCCCTGGCGATATGACCGGCCAATTCTTTCTCATCAGCCTTAACCAGCTCATGAAGTGCAAGCATATAGCGACCTTCCGTTTCGGTAACTGGTAAGCCGGCAAGCGTATCATTCTGGCCGTCTCTTTGGGTTTCAATATTGCCAAAATCCATCCTGATCTTCCATGTTTCCCCGGCAATATCTGCAAAAGCTTCTGCCTGGGTGTGGTTTATCTTCTTCCGCCAAATCAGTTCACGGATCACACGGGCAGTGGAACTTTTACCTGAGGCATTGGGCCCGGCAATGATGTTGATGTCGGGTGAAAAATTTTTGTATGGCTTCATTCCCCGGGGAAAACCAGGCATTTTATCTATGTAAAGTTCCCTGAATATAAATGGTACCTGTTGCATCATGATGGATCTACTTTTGTTGCTGCTGTGCTCCC
>JAGXLC010000104.1 GCA_018334875.1 Bacteroidales bacterium
TACGTGAGAAAATATTACGAAATACTTTGGTGGATGTTTGCCGGAAGTGTGGTGTTGTTCATTTTAAGCAACCAGGTATCGGTAGAATTGCTCTACTTTGTTGCCCTGCCCCTTTCTTTTCTCTTTGCCGGTTACATTCATTCGATCCGCTCATCCGCTTTCGGGAATACAGTACTTTTCCTTTTTATTGCAGCACTGGCTTTTATTCAATATATGAACTGATTACAATTTCTTAACGAAAGACAGCACCACCACAGCCAATCCTTCTTTTCCATCTTCAAATTCAACCCAGAGGTGGTAAGGGCCGGTTTTCTGCACTTTTATATCCACGCTCGGAAACATCTTTCCCGTATTTTCCACATAATTGGAAGCCAATAGTTTGTTGCTGCTATATACTTTCAATATGCCACGACCCGGGAAATCCTGTGAGCTGCAGATGGTGAACCGGTACTGTGTATTTTTCCTTAGCATTAGCGATTTCTTCTGGGAAGGAGGATCTTCCCCAGGAGCAGCACCGCTAAGCTTAACCGTGTAATCTTTCAGGTATTTGGCATCCTCAGCCAATTCCGTGCACATATTCACAAGCTCTTCACCGGTTTGAGCCTGAACGGAATTCAAACTACCCAGTGTCAATATGGTTAAGATTATAATGATGTAAAATCTTTTCATATATTATAATTAACGTATGTTATTGGTTGATTAGTTTGTTTCGTATTTCAACAGATTCATCAATGATCTCCTCCAGCAATTCATCGGAAACGGTGACCACGCTTTTTTCGGTTTGCTCGATAACCAGGCGACCATCTACCACCTGCCGTTTGGGTTCACCCTTCTCGATGGTAATTTTTACGTCGTTAAAAAGCGTATTCAGCCGTTCAAAATCGTCAATCAAAGTGGCAAAATCGGGATTCTGTTCAAAATTTCTCAGCAATATCATAAGATCACCCAGAATGATTTTTTGTTCCCCGATGGCTTCTCTGAGCTCGGGATCGGGGCGATTCTGATACACTTTGCCCGAAAGGTACAACCCTTCAATCCATCCTCCGGCAACCATCAGGGTGCTGAGATTGCTCCGGTTGTTTTCCCTAAGATAGCGGTCCATCTGATTGAAGTTCTTCTGGGAGATATACATCAGGGAATCCAGATTTTCGTTGTTTTTGGCCAGCCTCTGAAGGGTGTTGAAATCGAAAAATTGTCCTACATTCAAATTATTGGCCAATTTCCTTATGGACCTCAGATAATCCAACGCTACCGTTGTTTTGCTATACATATTCATATAACCCAGATCAGCTCCATATACACCCAGAAGCAAGGCCTGATCAAACTGGGTATTGAAATCCTCCACGTCCGTTGAAGCCAGGTGCTCCTTGGTGAAGGGTACATTCAGATTCTTTATCAGGGCCGCTGTCTCAATATGGGAAGAAATGTTCTGGGTCACATTCTCCATGGCCTGGTCCGAAATTTCCAATGTCCCTCGATTGGCAACGGAATCGGGAACGTGCAATTCATCTGAATTTTTGTTATCGGAAGATCCGCAGGAGATTAAAACAAAAAAAACAATGAATATATATACAGTATGTTTCAAATGCATGTTGATCATTGGATGATTTTTACAAAAATAATTATTAAAGTTTATAAGCATTATGTTTTACGAAAGATTATTTGTTTCAGTTTCATTTTTTGGGGCAAATTAAGAAGTTTATATAGCAAATTGTAGTAAAGCGCCGCATAAAGTATGGCGGCCATCAGCACAATGATGCCTATATTGAACCAGTAGGTGCTGAAAAAATTGCCCATAAAATGCTTTCTGGGAGCAAAAAAGTGGGCCCTGAAGTTGAGAAACCCTTCAACCTCCGGATCATGATATATCGGATCAATATGTTGAATGAGTTCGTTTTTGTAGCGGATGATCTTATTCTTTTCAAAGACTTTTTTAACTTGATCGGAGACGCTTTCATTAAAGTGGTTGTCTTTTATTTTCCGGTAAACTTCGGGTTTGTTTTCCGTGAGATAACTCCTGATGTTATCCAGCTTTTTATTGGCCTGATCGAACTCCTGCTGGTAATGTTTTTCGAGTGCTCCGATAAAGTCCTTGATATCTGCCAGGACCTCCCGGTTAATGCTGTCTGCTCTTACACGGCTGACCGACTGAAAGCTGACCCCGGTTCTTTCCGCTTCTTCTTCCAGCTCGTTGCGCAACAGACTCAGCTCATCCCTGAATTTTTCCATATTTTCCGGTTCACTGCCGGCTTTAAGATGGTTTTCAACATATTCCAGGCTTTTTTCAATCTCGGGTATGTAGTACACCTGTTTAAAGTTGGCCTGGCTTTCCTGTTTTTTAAGATCGTAGAAATATTGTTCAAATTCATTGTTTTTGTATTGATTCACCATCAAGGCCTCGTATGACCATTTGGTAGGCATAATTTCGGCAATCATGGGCACCTTTTCTATGCTGCTGATGGAGCGGTTCAGCTTGTCAAAGGGGAACATGGCACCGCTTAAAATCATCATGGGTATCATGAGTAACGGGATGATAATATAAATGGTAACTGCCGAGTTAAAGCTTGCCGAAATATTCAGCCCCAGCATATTGGCAGAGACAGCAGTGATGAAAAGCACAAACCAGTACTCAAAGTACATACCCCTTATTTCCAGAATGCTGTTGGCTATGACAACAAACAGAATGGACTGAATGGCTGATATGAGCAATAATATAAGCACTTTGGAAGAAAGGTAACTGGATTTGCTCAGATTCAAAAATTGCTCCCTGCTGAGTATCTTACGGTCGCGGAATATTTCCTCGGCACTAACGGTTAAACCCAGGAAAAGGGCTACGATAATGGCCATGAAAATGAAAATGGGGATATTTTCATTAAGGCGGAATATGTAATCATTGGAGCTGGGATCGGGGATATATCGTATGATATAGGAAAGGATAAAGCCCAGAACGGGAGCTTCCAGCAAGTTAAGGGCCACATATTGTTTGTTGCTGATCTTGGAAAGGAAATCCCTGATCGTATAGATCTTGAACTGGGTGATCCAGGAAGGAAGATTGGTGGTCGAAGGAGGCTCTTCTTCAACTTCAGAAACTTTTTCTATTTTCACATTGTCGTAGAGTTTTTCTTCCCACTTCTTCGGAGGTATCTTACGTGTATTGGTGTATTGTCCGTACTCATCCACCACCCGGGCTTCCATAATATTGAAAATGAGCTCAGGATTGACATTACCACAGGTAGGGCACTCACCCACATCGCTGTTGACCTGGGCATCCATCTTCTTAAAGTATATAACGCTTTCCACAGGATTGCCGTAATACACCATATACCCTCCTTCATCCAAAATGATCATATTGTCGAACATTTTGTAGATCTCGGATGAAGGCTGATGAATAACCACAAAAATGAGCTTCCCTTTCAGGGTTAATTCACGGAGCAGGTCCATTACATTCTCCGAATCCCTGGAGGAAAGGCCGGATGTGGGCTCATCTACAAACAGTACTGCCGGTTCTCTGATCAGCTCCAGTGCGATGTTAAGCCTTTTCCTTTGTCCGCCACTAATCAGCTTGTTTAATGGTGATCCGACCTTGAGGTGCTTGATATCAGAAAGACCCAGATTAGCCAGGGTTTTATCAACGAGTTCCTTGATCTCGTCTTCACTTTTATCATTGAAAACCAGCCTGGCATTATAGTAGAGATTCTGGAAAACGGTAAGCTCTTCTATAAGCAGGTCATCCTGAGGAATATAACCAATTACGCCCTTTAGCTTATCTTCATCCTCGTGGAGGTTGATCCCGTTTAAACGGATCTCACCGCTGGTGGGACGGTTTAGTCCTACCATAACATTGAGCAATGTTGTCTTACCGGCTCCGCTCGCCCCCATGATCCCCACCAGCTTACCCTGGTTTTCCGAGAAGTTTATGTCTCTCAGGCCCACTGCACCGTTGTCAAATTGATAACCTATGTTTTCGGCAACATAAGAAAGTTTCAGCGAGGTTTTATCGGCAAGGTAATGGGCTACAACATCGCTGTAATAGACAGGCTTTCCTTTTGGAAGCTTAATAGATCCGCCATGAGCGAAAAGATAGATTCTCCTGTTGTTCAAAGGAAGACCGTTCAGATACAGTTCTTCTTCGCCTGTATACCGGAGAAAATAAAGATCAACGCTTCGGATGTGCAGGATGAATATATTGCCTTCAAGTGCTTCGGATTGAATGTGTTTGCATTCCGTGCATTGATTTTCCCTGTCATTGATGATCAATATATTTGGGTTGTCCAGCTTATCAATGTCGTCATTTATCACATAAGTTTCAATGCTCTGGTACTCTTCCCTGCTGATCTTAAATACATCGGCCACCGTATTGATAATGGCCATGCGCTGTTCGGAAAATTTCCTGTCGGCATTGACCAGCTCAAACAGCCGTACCAGAACAATGATCTTTTGTTTTTGTGTAAGGGTTTTGTTGATTTTCTTGCACAATCCGAGAATTCTCACCGAATCCTTTACAGAAGTGAGTTTTCTTTCCCCTGTTTTTTCATTGGATGAATCACCGGTGAAACCGGCCTTTTTATCAAATAATGCAATGTATTCGTTGATGGCTTCGTCATTGAGCTGTTGCGTTAAAAAATTCAGCACATACTCTCGCTCGTTGGTCTCCACCCCATCATCCTGTTTGGCGATGATGGCAAATAACTGCATTAATGCTTTCAGAATCTCTTCACTCATTTCATGTATCTATTTTATACTTCATTCAGCGGTCATGTGCTCCTTATGACAAAAGACCTATCCCTTCAGATAACCGCAATTATTGATGTCTGCCAGGGAAATTTTGATAGCTGAACGGCTCAATTACAATACGTAACTTATCTGCTCAAACGGAATATCCACGATATCTGCGTATTCTTCGCCTGCTTCCTGCATGTCTTCATCGTCTTCCGGATAATACCATTTGACGAGCACCTCGTTTCCATTTTCGTGGAGCCCTTCAAGTTTCATCAATATGTCCAGGAGCAGCTTGGAAGATGCCGTATTGAAATAAACCAGTTTAAATGAAAAAACGGTTTTGGAATTGGGATCTTGAGCATATTCATCCAACCAGTTCAATATGGGCTCATAAAATGTGGACACATCTTCCGGAAGCGACCTGCCGGAGATTTCAAAAATTTCGTTGTCTTTGTCCAAAACAATACTTGGGGTATCGTCGGTTCCTTTTATCTTAATAACTTCCATAACACTTGCTGTTTTTATTCGTTGATTCTAGAAACTGATGATGAAAGAAGGAAAAAGGAGTTTGTCTCATCAATGGGCAGAAAATGATACTCCAGTTTATTTCCTGTTTTTCTGACAATATCAATAAATCCAAGACCTGCACCACCTTTGTCAGACAAACGGCCTTCCCTCATTTGCTTTTTATAAAGTTGTTTAAGGCCTTCTTTGTCAAGCGTGTTAATTTCTTCGAGCATATCCGTTAACTCGTCGATCTTTCGGTTTTCGATGACATTGCCTGTGGTTACATGATAGTCTTCATTGCCTTTACTAACCATAAAAATTCCCCTCCCGGCAAAAAGATAGTCATCAGATCCAAAGGTGTCCGCATGCTTGCTGATGTTCTGCAAACATTCGACCATCACATGAAAGACCTTCTTTTGAACTGTGTCGGACTCATCCTCTTTGGCCATGTTGGATTCCGTGAGGGAGGTAAAAGCTTTGGTTATCTGGTGAGTGATCTCACCTTCATAAACCAGGGTGATTTCATGGGCCTTCATCGAACGATAAAAATCGTATACAAATTCCAGAAAGCCTTTAACATTATGTTTGTCCATAAAATAAAATGAGTTTAATTAAACATAACAAATCCTAAAAATAATTATATTAAAATTCTATTCCAATCATCAGTACATCATCTATTTGCTTGTTGTCCTGTTTCCATCTCTTATACTCTTCGGAGAAAAAGCTGCTGAACTCCTGCATGGACAGTTCTTTGTTTGCCAGGATGCTTTCCCTGATTTTTTTGGGAGTATATTTCCGTTTATCGGGGCCACCTATTTGGTCGGGCAATCCGTCGGTAAAGAAGAAGATTTTGTCTCCTTTTTGTATATCAATCACATGATTGACAAAGTCTTTTTCTGCTTTTTTCCTGTGGGGTATGCCTCCAATGGCTTTCCGGTTGCCTTTATATTGAGTAAGTTCGCCATCCCTGAGCAGGTAAAGCGGTCTGTGTGCCCCGGCATACTGCAGCTCATTGTTTTTCTTATCGATCCGGCAAAGGGCAATGTCCATACCATCTCTTGCTTCGGCATCGAAGCGCTCCTGTTTGAGTGTGCTTCTTACTCCGTAGTGAAGCTTGTCGAGTACCTGGGCTGCCGTATAATTTTTATCATGATCTACAATGTTATTTAACTGGAAATATCCGATAAACGAAAGCAGCGCTCCAGGCACACCATGTCCGGTGCAATCTACTGCTGCTATAAAAATGATGTCTTCATTTTTGACAAACCACGGAAAATCTCCACTTACCACATCTCTAGGTTCATAGAATATAAATGACTTGGGGAGATGTTCCCGGATGATGTTGTTATCAGGAAGGATGGACGACTGGATTCTCTGGGCATAATTGATGCTTTCCGTGATCTTTTTGTTTTTCTCCTGAATTTCCATTTCAATGCGTTTGGCCTCGGTAATATCGTGGCCTACGAAAAGCACGGTTTCCAGTTCATTCTCATTGTATTCGGGTATACTTTTAAAGCTCATAATCCGTTCGCCCAGGTTGGCTGTCGGAATGGTGATCTCTTTAGCCAAATGATTGTTCTGCTGTTTGATCTTTTGTATGGAATCCTGAAAAAATCCGGCCATAGTATCTTCCATCTCAAGTTCCTCGATCCTTGTGTTGATCAGTTCCCTGGGATGCAGGCCCAGATAATCCTGCGACACCGGGTTGGCATAGAAGAACTGCCCCTGGGTATTCAGTCGGAGAATCAGGTCCGGACTGTTTTCTGAGAGGGACTGCATCTTACTTTTCATACGCTCTTCTTTCTCTGCGCGCTTTCTCTCGGTAATATCCCTTGAGTTAAGAATGATCCCGTTGATAGCCGGATCGTCCGTTAAGTTTCGGCCCGTGGTCTCCAGGTATATCTTCTTCCCGTCCTTTTTAACGTATGTATATTGAATGGTTTGCGACTGACTCGGATTCTGCTTCAGGTTTTCGAACATCTCCTTTACGGCGGCTTCCCCTTTGGCAGTAAGCCGGTTCATATCCTGACCTTCACGCATCTCCTCCTGCGTATAACCCAGGATCTTTTCTACGTTGGGGCTCTGGTATTTCAGGTTAAGGCTCTTATCGTATATGGATATCACCTCCGAGGCATTTTCCAGCAAGGCCTGCATCCGGTTCTGGGCGTTTTCTACTTTCTTGACCTGGGCTTCCAGTTCCTTGTTGGATTTCTCCAGCTCGTCCTGTGTAGCCCGCATTTCTTCTGCATTTTGCCGGAGCTCCTCTTCGTTCTCTTTTAATTCCTGCGTCATTTGCTGAGATTCCTGAAGCAAACGTTCCGTTTTCTGATTCATCTTCAGGTTATATATCGTGCGGGCAATGATTTCGGACAGCTCTCTCAAAAACTCTATGGCCAGTTGAGGGATTTCTTCTTTAATATCTGCAAATTCGATCACCCCCTGTAATTTTTCGTCGGTGATCAGTGGGACAATAAGAAGGCTGGCGGGCCTTTTATCGCCCAATATCCCCGATGTGATGGTGGCATAATCCTCCGGAATCTCGGTTCGGTAAATATAGTCCATCTCATAGGCACATTCACCAATCAACCCTTCGCCAATCTGAAATTCCTGGTTGATGTAACGTTTCCGGTTATAAGCATAAGTGGCCACATTCACCAGTTTGTTTTCTTCTTCATTATAAATATACAGGGCCCCCTGGATGATGTTAACATAGTTGATCAGTTTTACGATTACATCATAGGCCAAATCGTCAACTTTATTATGTATTCTCAGGGTATCTGCAATGATATCCTTCCCTTCGGAGATCCAGTTCCTTTCCTTTTCCTTTTTATGACTTTCCAAAAGGTTATCCCGCATCCTCAGCAGGGACTTACCCAGCACATCGTTTTCATCCTTGACTTCAAAGTTAGCATCGTATTGCCCTTCGCCAATTTTCTTTGCAAAAGTGGCATTCCTGTCTATATCGAGATCTCTCTCATGGATGATTTCTTCGAACATCTCTACCTCTTTCTCCCGCTTCCTGTAATATATGTATATAACCGTGCCGACAATAACAGGAATGGCATCAATAAACCAGAAAACGGGATTGTTCGAATGGATTTTGGCTATCGCTGAAAAACCAAAGGAAAGATTGCTTGCGGAAATACCTATGATCCATGCAGCCAGCATCAGTACCAATGAAGCGGCCACACCGGTGATAATATCGTTTTTGGTGATGGTTATGGAATTATTCTCTTGGTTCATACGGCAAATGAATATGTTTTAAAGGGTTTCTGCCAACCTTTTTCCAATTTTCTCCGAAAGCTGTGTAAATATTTCTTCGCTTTTTTTGTCAAAGTGTTTGAATGAGGCCAGTTCAATCAAGCCTATGGTTTTCTCATTATGTATGACCGGCGCAATCAGCAAACCGTTCGGTGAACCGTTACCCAGACCCGAAAGCACAGTAATGTAGTTTTCCGGAATCTTGGTAAGGTTAAGCACTTTTTGATTTTTTGCAGCTTGTCCGGTTAAGTCAACACCCAGCTCAAAATCTTCCGGTTCTTCTTCTCCGTAATAAGCAAATTTACTGGCAATTGTGAAGGTATCGATGTCGTTTTTTCTTACATAAAACAAACCCTGCACAATGTCAAAAATCTCGGCTGAATGGATCAGTATACCTTCAGTGAACCGGGGGGTATCTATGTTTTTGTCCCCGGCAGGAATGATCTTCCTTTCCATCTCTTCAATATCGACTTGTTCTTTTCCACGGACATCCTCATGGGATGTAGCGTCTTCTGCTTCATCAGCTTCATCAATCAAACCATCCGTGGTTTTCTGGAGATATTCCTCTTTTGTTTTTGATCCGGCGGTAAGCTGCATAACCAAAAACAGGTTGACCAGGCTAAATATCACAATAAACAATACCGTTAAGTAAGCCCCACCTGTGGAAATATCCGCTACAATAGCCTGGCTTATATTTATCAGCTTGCCGATCAGTATAAAAGACAAAAGCAGTATAATAAAAAAAGATGAAAAAGCCAGTATTTTCGGAGATTTTATTACCTTATCCCAAATCATATCCTTAGTGTTTTAATAAAAAATTGATTATTTGATCTGTACTGTATATATGATTTCCGTTAGTTGCCTCTAAGGCAGCCCGGGACATTGTTGACACTTCACATTCTTCCGGATCCTGAACAATTGGGGTCCCCCCTGCGTCCTTGATTTTCTTTAGCCCCCAGGCACCGTCTTTATTGGCTCCGGAAAGAATGATGCCTATGAGGTTCCGATGATATGTCTGTGCAGCAGTAGCAAAGGACAAATCAATAGAAGGCCGGGAATGGTTGACGGTCTCTTCTGTAGAGAGGGCGATCTTCTTGTTCAGTTCGATATACATATGATAATTGGACGGAGCAAGATAAGCAATACCCGATTTTATGGAATCTTTGTCATAGGGCTCCAAAACCGGTATATTGGACTTTATTGATAAGGCCTCCATAAAACCGGAGCGGACATGCTTCAGCCTGTGCAGGTTTAATAACAAAGGCATAGAATAACCCACAGGCAGGGCATTCAGAATTTTTGTGATTGCCCTGAAACTTCCTGCCGAACCCCCTATGATAACCGCCTGATACATCTATGATAACTTTTTTTTGTATACACTATCATTCTCGCCGACCAAAACAAAATCTTTGTCTGAATTCCAGTAGTCTATTCTTTCGTTCAACCCGATAATCAGATGCCCCCCCGGAACCAAACAACTATTCATGGTTTTTAGCAGCCGTTCTTCAAGGATCTGGTTGTAATAGAGCATCTGATTTCTCCACATAATAAGTTTCACTCCCCCGGGAGACCGGTCAAAGTTAGCATTTTGACTGAAAAACCGGATATTCCCCAGTAATGATGAATTGAGATAACCCTCCCCATTCTCAATGGTACAGTATTCATCCAGTTCTTTGTCCCTGAAAATCCTTTTAAAATTCGCTCTGTTCACTTCCATTTTGGACAAATCAAATATACCCTGTTTCACCTTATCCATTCTGTTCTCACTGATACTGCTGGCATGAATTTCTACGTAATCTTGAAGATTAAGTTCGGTGAGAAGAATCACCAGTGAATATAACTCTTCTCCCGAGCTTACTTCGGGAAACCAGATTTTGTAGGAAGTGCTTTTTTGAATGAGCGGCGTCAGGAAGTCATCCATTAAAAAGCGCCATAAAGAAGGATCCCGAAACATCTCAGTGTTTTCAACGCATATTTCCTTCAGAAATAACTGAAAAAATGAACCGTCATTGGTGAGCTTTTCCACCAGATTATCTGCCGATTTCAGATTATATCTTTTTATAATATACTCCAATCTTCTTTTAAAGAAGGTCAGGGCATAATTTCTGAAATCAGAATTATAATGCACCTGAATGGCCTTTAAAATATTCCGGGTATCGACAATTCCAAGTTCGTATTCGTTCATTTTCCGGGGACTTTTATTTTTTCTTGTAAAAATTGCCTTTTTTTTCGAACTTGCTGGCTATATCACCCAGCATGCTTTCATGCATACCAAATAAAAGATAGCCATTCGGGTAAAGATGTTCATGCAGCATTTTAAATACTTTTGATTGTAATTCATATTTAAAATAAATGATGACATTCCTGCACATGATGAGATCGAATTTGGCAAAGTACAAATTCTCTCCATTAACCAGATCATGCTTGCGGAATATAGGCTTTTGCCTCAGAAAATCATTCATTATAAGCATATCTTCGGATTTGTTGATCCTGAAATATTTTTCGTAGGGAACATCGTTGTATTCTTCGTAATTAAAAGGATTTTCCTTGATGACCTTGTCAAAATTGTCAAGATAATTGATGTTGAAACGATATTTATAGATTCCTTTTTTTGCATGTTCGAGAGCATCTTCATTAAGATCGGTGGCAAAAATTTTGGCCTGATCGAACAAACCCAGTTCATTCAACAGAATCATCATGGAATAAACCTCTTGTCCGGTTGAACATCCGGCGTGCCAGATATTGATGTTTTTATTTTGCCGGAGCTTCGGTAAAATCCTGAATCTTAAATCCTGCCATACTTTAGGGTCCCTGAATAATTCCGTTGTATTTACAGTGATATTTTTCACTACCTCATCGATTAATTCCCCGTTACTCTTCAATTTTTTAATCATTGCCGGCAGTTCCATCCTGTAATCATTCAACACTTTTTGTATTCTCCGCTTCAAAGACTTTTCCGAATATTCGCTAAAATCATATTCGGAGTAGTGCTTTATAGTGGAAATAAAATACTGGATTTCTTGATCCGATAAACCCATGCGGCAAATTCAATAATTAAATTTTGAATACTTTTCCCTATTACGATAAAATAGATTTTAGGTTTGGATAATTTTATGTAAGAATAATTCGGGTTAAATAAAGAGGCTAAAAATATTCAATTTTGTCCAATTTTGTAACCGAACATTTGATGTTTCTATGAAACCCGCATCCAGAAACCTTCACAACAAGAACATGAGTAACATGCGGGTTCCATGGTAAGACAAGCAAAACACATGAATTTGGCATGTAAATTAATTTGAAAGGCAAACCCTTAATAAACTGTTACACCAATGAATAAAAGCAATTTCACATTGGCTCTCTATGGAATCCAGGATCTCTCAGATGATCCATTTCCTGCATATGTACATGACCACAACCTCGCATTATTTGAGGAAGGGGAACTGTTAAAATATCTGGCACTGGAACGGCATACCAGAACCAAATATGACAGCCGTCTGCCTGGCTGGCTTTATAAACTTTTAAAACAGGAAAAAATACTTGGCATTAAAAATATGGATCTGGTTTTTGTGGATAATACCATTGGGAGGGCATTCATCAGCAAAGAAGGCAATATACGCTTCGAAGCCCCATTGAACCACCAGTTATCGGCTGAGCCTGAAAAGGGAAAGGGATATTTTCTGGACAGGCCTGCTGAAGCCTATGCGGTGAATCATGAGCTGGCCCATATTTTTTCGAATATGCCTTTTTACGGGCCTTTTAAAGAAAACAGCCTGCATGTGCATTTTGACGGAGGCGCCAGTAAAAGCAACTTCTCAGCATGGATTTACAGAG
>JAGXLC010000105.1 GCA_018334875.1 Bacteroidales bacterium
ACCAGGATCTGACGAGTTTTGCTGTGGCTGGTGAACCTGCCTTTTGGACTCCCAACGGGGAAAGAGCGAACATTGGCCCCGTTCGGGTTTCCGGGGTAAAAGAGCAGTTTACCCGAAATGAAGACTTTCAGACTCCCATGGTGTTTGTGTCGGATGATTCCTACTGTCTGGCAGTGCATGAGGCAGCAACTTATGATTTTAGTTATTCCCGGCTTAAATCAAAGGCTGAGAACAGGTTTCAGTTTGATATGGAAGCTTCCACCGGCAGTACTCATGCAAAAACTGCATGGCGCGTATTTATGATTGGAGATGATGCCGGTGAGCTCCTTGAATCCAATTTGCTGTACAACCTCAATCCTCCGTGTGCTATTGAAGATGTCTCCTGGATCAAACCTGGTGTATCGCTCTGGGACTGGCGGGCAAGAGGCGCACAGGTAAATGGGTTTACCTATGAGATCAGCCAGGAAGCATTCATGAGATATGTCGATTTTGCGGCAGAAAAAGATATTGAATATGTGCTGTTTGATGCCGGATGGTATAGCAAAAAAGGCCCGACCCATTCCAGGGAAGGAATGGATATGCCTGAGATCATTCGTTATGCAGAAAGTAAAGGAGTTGGGGTATTGCTCTATCTGGACCGCCGGAGCGAAGGCAATAATGACTGGGACCTTGAAAAGGTATTAAAGACCTGGAGCCAGTGGGGCGCTAAAGGAATCAAATATGGATTTTTGGGAAGTGAATGCGACGGGCGTCAGGAACTGGTAAAAAGAACCCGCGAGATTGTTGAGCTTTGTGCCAGATATGAATTGCTGGTGAACTTTCACGATCACCCTGTTCCGCCGGCCGGTGGTTCTCGTACATGGCCCAATCTGATCACGAGGGAATACTGCCATGCCCAGTCGGATGCCCGCCGGGCCTTTCAACCGGAAACATTTGTCACCTCCTCCATTGTGAACGGGATATCAGGTGCCCTGGATATGAACAACGGCTATTTTGAGTTGAATGGACTTATGGAACAGGGGCGTAAGGCTATCGGCGAGCCGGTTCCGTCAACTGTAGTGGCTGAGGCAGCAAGGGCATTTATTGTTTTCAGCGGTTTGGTGGTTATACCTGATCATCCGGATGCTTACCGGGCAAAGGCAGATCTGTTTGAATTTATTGCCAACATACGGGGAAGCTGGGATGAAACGAAGGTGATCCATGCCGAGATTGGCAAATACATCACCGTGGCCCGGCGAAAAGGGGACATATGGATGATCGGGTCTGCGACCAATGGAAAGGCCAGAGAAGTGGAAATTGACCTGGATTTTCTGGGTAAAGGCACGTATGAGCTGACCCAATTTTCAGACGGAGAAAACGCCTCTGCATTTGGGGATAAGGAGGATTACATCGTCAAAGGCAAGACCGTTCATGCCGGTGATACCCATCACTATAAAATGGCACCGGGCGGGGGACATTGTGTGTTGATACGAGAAAAATGATGGAAAGAGATAGAAGAAGAAAGAGTAAGGAAATTATTTTAATTCTTGTCAATAAATTATAATTTTGAAGAAAAAAGAAATGGAACGGGATACAATAAAACTGGAGCTGATAGAATGGCTTTCTCAACTTGATGATGAAGAAACCATTCAATATCTGAAAATTCTCAAAGATTCACAAGCAAAGGGCCAGGACTGGTGGAATGATCTAACAGAAAATCAAAAAAAACATATTGAAAAAGGACGGAAAGATATAGATGCAGGAAGGGTTAGGTCTCATGAAGATGTAAAGAAAAAGTATGAATTATAAGTTGTTCTGGACTGACGAGGCCATTCATAATCTCGAAGAAATTCTTGATTATCTCATTCATAATTGGACCCGGAAAGAAGTAGATCAGTTCAAACAAAATCTTAATAAACAGCTTAATTTGATTTTAAGCAATCCTAAAATGTTTCCTGTTTCAACGTATCATCCCAGATTAAGAAAGGCTGTTTTAAACAAGCGTATCACTATTTTTTATGAAATACGGGAAAATGTGGTTTATCTTGCATATATTTTTGTAAGCTATAGAGATATTGAAAATTTGGGTGAATAAATTACCCACCAAGTTCAAAATCTAAAAACCGAATAAATTCCTTGACGTGCTCTCTAAAAATCAAATGTGACATTCCAATTTTTCCAGGGATCCTCCTTTGTGCCGTTCCTGACGGAACCCCGTTTGATTTATTATTCCCTGACGGGATTCCGGTGAACTCTATCCCTCCGAATACCCGGGTTTACACCCGGGCCTACAAAGATATCAGGCCCACGGCCTTACGGACTAACTTGGACAAGCCAAAACCAGGATATATAAAATCACATGATAACATCTTGTTTTTTTGGCTTGTCCAAGTTAGGGTATAATGCAAATATTGAATAATATTATTATTTCACTTGTAATAGGATTTATATGCAAGATCAATTATGAGATGCAGGAAACCTATAAGTTAACACCAGCAGGAATCCCGCTTTGCGGGATGGCATCTTTGTAGCCCCGTATGGAGTGAAACGGAATGCGGGGTAAAGGTGATATGTGGGACCGGAATGCCGTAGGCATGGCATATGCTTCTATTCCGAATTTTGTTCCTTAACGGAACATTGCCAAATAAAACTACCCTGGCTCCAACAAGAAGCCAGGGTAGTTTCTTATTTAGTGTTTGTCCATAAAGTCAAATAGATTTGAAAGAGTCTTGGCTAGAATGTTCGCTGGCAAGGCTTGCGAGTTTTGAATGCCAGGAGTTTACTTAATGTAAATGACTGGCATGAAAAACGAGCGTAACGAAGCCAGCGGACATTATAGACAGACTCTATTTATGTTGAACCGTTTACTTATACATCCCGTACAGCGGGCCGTAATTTTTGCAGGCCCTGTAGTCCGATCCTTCGGGATCTTCGCCGAAAGCTTTCCAACTGTTGGGTCGGAAGATCTTGTTTTCTTCCACATTGTGCATGTTCACCGGTATCCTTAGCATGGAGGCCAGTGTGATCAGGTCGGCTCCGAAGTGGCCGTAGCTGATGGCACCGTGGTTGGCGCCCCAGTTTTCCATCACGGAATACACATCCCTGAAAGCCCCTTTGCCGGTTGTTCGTGGAACAAACCAGGTGGTGGGCCAGGTAGGATTTGTGCGTTCATTGAGCACGCTGTGAATCTTTTCGGGAAGCTTGACGCTCCAGCCTTCAGCGATCTGCAATACCGGGCCAATGCCTTTCACCAGGTTGATCCGTGCCATGGTCAGGGGCATCTCGCCCTCGGTCTTAAACAGGGATGAAAAGCCTCCGCCGCGGAAATATTCGCGTACGGCCGGTGGCCATACCGTATTGTCCAGGCATTTCTGGGCTTCCTCTTCGGTGATCTCCCAGAAGGGTTTCATCACCGGGTTGCCGTTTTCGTCCTGTTGCTGGGCGGTGGCATCCAGTGTGGTCGAACCCGAATTGATCAGGTGGATGATCCCATCCTGGGCTTTTCCGGTAAGATTTTTCCCGGATACCCGTTTAACCGCTTCGGGGCTCCAGAAGGTTCTCACGTCGGAAAAGATCTGGGCCCTTTTGGTCAGAAGATGACCGAACAGCATGGCTACAGCGTTGAGGCTGTCGTTTTCCGTGGCCACGATGTAGGGCTCGCGGATGCCGTTCCAGTCGAACGAGGAGTTGAGTATGGCTTCGGGAAAATCACCGTTGGGCATGTGGTCGGTCCATTGCCGCTGTCCCTGAAAACCCATGGCGATGGCGTTTCTGCCCAGAGATTCCTCTCCGTAGCCCATGTCTTTGAGCTTCTCGTTGCCTTGCATCAGGTCGCGGAAGATGAGGGTCATCTTAATGACGGTGTCCCATTCATAGTCTTTCCGCTCCTTGTCGGCCTGCTGGTCCGAAGCATTCGGATCTTCACCTTCCTTGAAGTTCTTGTTGACCCATTCACGAGCCTTTTCAAATTCTTCCTTGTCGTAGATGCCTTCATTAAGCCTGCGGTTGATCTCGCTCATATCGACAAACTCGGTACGCATGCCCAGGTAATCCTGGAAAAATTCCGGATCCACCATCGAGCCTACGATACCCATGGAGGTATATCCCAGGGACAGGTAGGATTTGCCCTGCATCTGGGCAACAGCCAGACCGGAATTGACGAATCGCAGGATCTTTTCCTGGACGTCTTCGGGGATACTGGTATCATCGGCATCCTGTACATTTCTTCCGTAGATGCCGAAAGCTGGCAAGCCTTTCTGAGCATAGCCTGCCAGGGCCGCGGTGAGGTATACGCCCCCGGGTCGTTCTGTGCCATTGAAGCCCCATACAGCCTTCGGACGCAGCGGATCCGCATCCATAACCTCCGTGCCGTAGCACCAGCAAGGAGTAACAGTAAGGGACAGTCCTACATTTTGTTCCTTAAATTGCTCCTCGCATTTGGCTGCTTCTGCCACACCGCCAATGGTAGTGTCGGAAATAACGCATTCTACTTCTTCTCCGTTTGGAAAACGGATGTTTCCTTTAATCAGATTTTCCGCGGCATGGGCAAGGTCCATCGTCTGTTTTTCCAGCGATTCCCTTACACCGCGTTCCCTGCCGTCAATAACCGGCCGGATGCCTACTTTGGGTAATTTACCTATTAGTCGTTTGCTCATAGTTCAGATGTTTTTGGTTCTGTTAATTATATTGATGATATATATGATACTAATCATTGGATGATAAAACATTGTTAAACTGTTCCATTGTTACATTGTTGTTTAAGGCTGAGGCTAAGGCGAAGGCTAAGAAAGACCACCAGACAGATTCTTTCCTGGAGGTAAGCATTGCGTCTCTGTTGCCGAGCCTGTAAATCAATTCCTACTGTTGCCTGTTTAAAAAAAATCCTTCTATTTACTACTTTTTTATCATTGTTTGTTATCCTTTTACTGCATTGCGCTCCAGTAATGTTCTGTGCCTTATTGTCACCGGGCAGTTGGAGCGCTCAGATGTTCGATGTATCATTACCCATCCGGCAGTTGCCGGACTGGGCTATTACTATATCACCCTTTCAGGGTTTACTCCACTGCCAGGGTAATATTTTATTTCCTATTGATTCCGGTACATAAGCCTTGCGTCTCTACTGTCGACTTTAGCCCACGTGCTTTGTCAACTGCATTTTGCTCCCGCAGAATGCGGGACCAACTGTATTGCTATATCTTATTTCCTTAAATTTGGTTCTGCAATATAGTAAGCTGCCAACTTATTTCCCAAACTCCAGTCAGACCCTCAAACTCCCGGACAGTCAACTCACTACTCACTACTCACTACTATTCCCTTCTATATGTATTCTCTGAACGTTTTCTCCAATTCCTCATATTTAGACATGTTCTCAGAAGGCTCCACAACTTCGGGGCGATAGTCTATCTGACTGCGGGCTTCCTCTGCATCCTTATAGATGCCTGCTGCTACAAATCCGAAGAGCGCGGCGCCCAGCACGGTGGTTTCCTTCTGGTCGATCAGTTGGATGGGTTTGTTGGTTACATCGGCCCGGATCTGGTTCCAGAGAGTGTTTTTAGAGCCCCCGCCCACACAGATGACCTTCGAGGCGGTGAAGCCGCCGGCCTGCTCCAGGGCATTCAGTCCTTTCCTCAGTTTAAATGACAAGGATTCGAGCCCTGCACGATAGATTTCTGCGCGGTTGGTATGGAGCCGCAGTCCGAATATGCCGCTGGGGTATTGGCTTTTCTCGGCCTGTACAAAATCCGGATTGATGCGTATGCCATTGCTTCCGGGAGCTACCTGTTCGGCTTCTCCGATGATCTTTTCGTAGCTTTCCACATCATCATCCCCTTTACGGTAAAGCATTTTCCGTACCCATTCCAGCGGCCCTGATCCGATCCAGTTCATTCCAATGGTGTATATGCCGGGAATGGCATCCAACTCGGTGGTGATGCCCATATCAAGCTGTTCTTTTCCGGCTGTAAAGTCATCGCTTCGTGTCATCAGGATTTCCCATGTACCTGTGCTCAATACCGGTTCACCCAAACCGGCTCCCGAGCCATAAATGGCAAACTGGGTATCGTGACCGGCCTCAAAAACGGTGGTGCCCTGTGGAATACCCGTTTCTTCCGAAGCCCTCGCAGTGACAGCACCAACTGCTTCGCCGGCCTCCCTGATTTCAGGGAACAGGGAAGGATCAATGCCGATGCTTTCCAGCACCTCTTTGGAAAGTTGTCTTTTTCTTGCATCCATAAGCATGGATGTTCCGGCCATCGTGCAATTGGTGACAAATTCACCGCTCAACCGATGGAGCAGGAGAGAGGAGAGGAACAGGAACCCGGAGGCCCGGTCGATCACTTCAGGCTTGTTCTCCTTCAGCCAGATGATCTTGTTGATGGTGTTCATACCATAGGGAAATACTCCGCATATACTGTATAGCTTCTCCCGTGAAATGTAACGGTCTATGTTTTCCATGACGGGGTGCGTGCGCTCACATTGCCAGGAGATGACGGGGTAGATCAATCTTCCGTCCGAATCAATGAAGGTGCCGTCAACACCGAAGGTAGTGACCGAAACCGCCGCAATGCGTTCATGATCAATCTGCGCAATAACTTCCCGGGAGGCTTTTGCCAGTTTTTGCCAGATGTCTTCTACATCCCAGATCAGTCCTTCTTTGAAATAAGGATCTTCAGTGGTGTCGTTCGGATAAGACTGTGAAGCTTCTATCTTACCGTACCGGTTGATGGCCATGGCCCGAACATTGGTCGCGCCGCAGTCGAAAATGAGCACAAGGTCTTTATTTTTCATAGGGCATAATATATTGTTATTCTATATATTTTTTATTTCAGTGCATAATTTGGGCTCTCTTAGCTACATAAGTTGGTCCCGCAGAATGCGGGAGCAAACCCAAAGCCTCAATTGCCAGTGAAATGCAATGGTTCCTAGTAAGTATATTTTTAAATTTCATATTCCATTTTTTCATTTTCAAAGCATAGATTCCGGGTCTGCCGCAGCTGGTGGGACTAAGACTGGAATGAACTGTAAACTAAAGTATACCTCCGAATACAACTGAATGACAACCAAATGACTATTTACCTCTGCCACCTGCAGCTACATCCCTTTGCTTTATTATGAATTTGCAGTTATAATAAATCCTCATGCTCACTGAAGCTATATGGCTTGCCAACTGCCAACTTTACTGTATTCCCGGTGCATGCTCCAGCAAATATTCCTCCGCTTCAACAGACCACAGCCCGTTGTGCTTTTCAACGATCTCATCCAGCTTTTTGAAAAGGGGTTCTTCTTCGCCTTTCTTTTTAAAATCTTCAATGGCTGTCAAATCCATTTCTATATTTGTATACATCAGCTTTTTTCCGCCGGGTATGTCAGGCAGATTTTTCGTGGTATCAATCACAGCGTTCAGCCCACCGATATGGGTGATCATGAAGGAGGGATTGATGCGGCCCTGTGACATCAGATCGAGGGATTCCTTCATATCATCGGTATTTCCACCGCTGGTTCCCACGATATGGGTGGAGGCATAGTGTACGTTATAGAAGTTGAATTCGGCGCTGAAATTTTTATCTGTAGGACCTGCAAAGAAATTGAGGCATCCATCCCTTCCAAGGAGGGCATCGGCCTGTTCAACCACCTGCCTGACCGGTGCAAAGACGAAAACGTCATCAAAGCCCGGTGCATCGATATGGGAAAGGATCTCTTCTTCCGGGTTGTCAATATTTTTGGTGTTGATGAAATACAGATCCACACCATTATTCTGTTTTACCTTTTCAGGCGGAAAAATCTGTTCTGCGTGATTTAGTCGTTCTTCATCAATATCGGTCACTACCAGCTTTCCGGGTCTGCGATCCCTGTTGATGCCATATTCAATGGCTCCAAGTCCCATGGGTCCGGCGCCGGCCAGCATGGCCATGTTGCCGTTTTCTTTGATGTCCATGTAATGTTGATATGAGCCTGGTTTGGTATGATAGGAAGCATGAAAAGCTCCTACGACGCAGGACATGGGTTCCGAGAGCGACGCCGGAAAGTATCCTTCTCCGGAATAGGGTAAGAGGCAGTTCATTTCCATTACCTCGGGGGGAATGACAATATAGGTGGCATCTCCGCCTGTATATTGGTATGAATAGCCCGGCGCATCCAAACTCCCTTTATAGTTAAGCGCCGGCTGGATGGAGAATTTCATGCCGGGCTCGAACTGGTCCTGCCATTTTTTGCCCACTTCAACGAGCTCTCCGCTGAATTCATGACCGATGATTGTCGGTCGGTTGTGAACGTCATCGGGCACTCTCTTGTGATCAGCTCCCTGTTTAACTGCCTTGTATGAAGACATGCAGAGGCTGTCCGAAACAACTCGGGCAAGGATTTCATTTTCTTTGATCGGAGGCAGTTCAAATTCCTCCAGGCGCAAATCGCCTTTTCCGTATATTCTTACTGCTTTGGTTCGCATGGCTCTATTTGGTTTGGCGTTATTATTCTCTTGATTTTTCTGATAAATGCCTGCCCGCAGCAGGCGGGCATGAATGCTTAAATGTGGCATAGAGCAAAGAGCAAAAAGTCCCGTGTTCCTGCCCCGCAGAAACGAAGTGAAGGCGGGGTCGGGTTGACGTCAGCATCAGTTTGTTGATAGCTCTCTTTTTAAGACCATTAACGATTGCCATTTTTCTTTCTATCGCTCTGCTGTTTTGTCGTGCTATCGTTCCTTCGTTCTATTGTGCAGTCGTGCTTTCTTGCCATCCTGCTGTCCTTCAAAAATCTCCGAGACGCAAGCCTTGCGTCTCTACTGCTGTGCCTGTAGCTATATCTCTGCCTAATGCTTAGTGCCTGCATACATAGGACAGCTCACTCACTACTCTCAACTCACTACTAATTTATTCATGCATTCTCTCATTCAATCATTCTCGCATTCAATCATTATTACCTCATTTAAGCATCGCCTGACCCCCCGTTACCGGAATCGCCTGGCCGGTTTCGTAAACCTGATCCATTACATAATATACTGCCTTGATCAAGTCGTCAACCTGGCAGCCCCGGCCGGCTGGTATCCTGGATTCATAGTGTTTTTTTACATCTTCGATGGTTTTGGCGCCGGGCACCTTGCCTGCTTTCAGGTACTGCACGAACAATCCCTCCTCCGGGTCGGACCACAACGGCCCCTCAAAATAGTTGCCCGGACAAATGGAGTTCACCTTGATCCGATAAGGGATCAACTCAAGGGCAAATGACTGGGTGAGCCCAATACCGCCGAATTTGCTTCCGGCATAGGTAAAATTCTTCTTGCTACCCACCAGACCCGATTTGGAGTTGATCTGGATGATGTCCATGAAATGGTTGTCATGATATTCCGACTGGAGTTTCATGACCATGGAAGCCTGCTTTGCGGTGATATAATATCCTTTGTAATTCACCCGGGTAATGGCTTCGAAGGTATCGGGGTCCATCTCATCCAGTCCGCCTGCTTTCAAAATGCCTGCATTGCTTATCATCAGGTCGAGGCCGCCGAATTGTTTTACAGTTTCGAAGATGCAGTTCCCCATGGAAGTATCGTCAGAGACATCGGCCTGCACAAAGGCAACCTGGTTTTTTATATCCTCACTGTTTAATTCTTCCACCAATTCTTTGCCCTTTTCCTCTTTAATATCGGCAATAACCACGTTGATTCCCTTCTTGAAGAGCCTCCGAACGATGCCTTCACCAAAGCCCTGAGATCCTCCGGTTACAATGGCAGTTTGATGTTTTACAGGAGACGTTCCCTCTTTTCCTTTGGCAAGCGCGTGCCGGTATTTTTCAGCTTCCCAGTTTTCTATGAAGGCAATCTGCTCTTCCTTCATGAAGTTTGGGCCGCCAAAGTTCTCTGAATAGTGGCTTATCTTGATGAGATCTTCATAGATGTCCAGCACGGTTTCGGCTGATCTGGCCTGATCATCCACAGAAATGATACCCAGGTGTTTGATGAGTATGATTTTGGGTAGCTGACCATGCTCTTCACGGAATGCTTTTAGCTTCTTCTGAAAGGTTTCCAGTATCTTATCCGGATCATTCCCTTCATTGACGTAAAGATAGTGAGATTTGCAGAAGACAATGATGTCGGGGGTGAAGGGGTGGGCTATCTTTTGAAATTGTTGCTCATCTTCAAGATAGGATTCGATCAATGAATTGTTGCGGATATTCAGCACCTTCAAATCATCCTGAGAAAGCATCATGCGCATGGCCGGCAGTATTTCTGTTATGTTTTTGCTCACGGGACGTTCAGAAGCTTCCGGTTTGGTGGTAACTTCTTTTTCAATGGCATTCATCACTTCATCATAAAGCTGACTGATCTCCTCAGGGGAGTCGGCACTGACAAACAACCCGTGATTCTGGATGAAGATCAGTTTCGGATCACAGTTATGTTGCTGCCGGTAACTGTTGATTCCCTGTTCGACCCGCTTAAAAAGCGTATAGCCGGGATCGGTATATTCGATGTACAAGGCCTTGTCCGCAAATAATTCCTTTGTTTTGGTCTCTGCCTGTTTGCTACATAGCAAACCATTAACCAGTGTGGGGTGGGTATGAATGATGTAAGCATATTCAATAAGGTTGTGCAGGCTGGTTTCTACCGACGGCCTTTTTTCGGTACCAGCCTCTGCGATGCTGGCAATCAGATCATTCTTGACCTCCTTTTCGCGTTGCTGGGGATCGGAGCTGTAGGTTTTCGAGCTGATCTGGTCCAGTTGTTTCCTCGATAGCTTGAGCAGATCCGATTCCTCCAGTTTTCCCATAAAAGATCCGCTGGCTGTGATCCACAGGTAATCTTCGTTTTTGAATGAAGAATTGCCGCCGCTGGCAATGACATAATCTTTGTTGTTGCCGTAGTATCTTGAGAGTTGGATGAGGTTGTCAAGTTCTTGTTGCATATGGCTAAAAAATTATTTTGAAAGAAATTCGTTGATTACCGCTTTCCCCAGATGAACAAAATCTTCCTTTTCCTCTGGTTTGGGTTCATGATTGGCTGAGAGGAACCCTTCCTGCCCCTTTACCTTCTTGTACTGATGGGCCGCTATAACCGCAGCTCCTTCAAAATTGACATTTTCCAGCTCGTCGCCCAGCGGTACATCATTCCGGCAGGTAACCGTTAAGGGTTTTAGCGCCGGAGTGTTATGCTCAGTACCAAAGGTAACGATAAAATTTCGTTCGTTAAAAAATTTTACAAAATCATTGAGTACTTCAAATGAATTGCGGCCGGGTATGAGTTCAATGCAACCCACATTGAATTCCCGCAGGTAATCGTACATGGCCTCCCAGTCTCCCTCAAAATCCGTGAATTCACCCTTTTCGTTATCGAGAAGCACAGGATAACAGGGAATACCGCCTGCATCAATGATGATGTCCTTGATCTGTTCCAGATTGAGGAATGCATTTTCATCCTCAGGTACAAAAGCCTTTCCTCCCTTTTTCAGGAGGTTGTTCCGAATCTCGTTTTGTACCGCTGGTTTGTCGGTCATGTCAGCCTGGACTTCCTTCCCTTCAAACATCTTTGTCAGCATGGATTTCATCTCCTCATCTGAGGCCGATGCCTGGGAAAGTTTATCTTGTATTGCTGTTGCAATGTGGCGTTCCCGAAGCATTTCCCTTGCATAATGCTGTTTCAGCTCATCAAAATCCAGTTTTACGGGTAGGCTCAGTTCCCCGAAAAAATCATTGACCAGGACCACCATCTTTTTTAACTGCTCTTCGCTGTGGGCTTTTACCCTGTTAAGCAGACCAGCATTTTGATCGCTCATGCTCACGGGGTAGGTGAGCCCTTTGCCAGTAAAGTAGGCTCTTCCCGGATTTTTGGGGTCATTCACCCGCATGTTCTTATCCTGAAAATCCCTGAGCAACCCGATGAATTCTATGTTGAACAGGGGCATGATCTTATGTTCTCCGGCAAGTTGATGAAATTCGTCATAACCTGCGGTGGTATAGAAGTCATTAATCCCCAGTACCGATATGTCTTCTTCCTTTGCCATCTGAAAGATCTGGGAGATATTTTCAAAAGCGCTGAAAGAATATGGGGTGTGCAAGTGGTTGTTGACCTTGTAATGGCTTCGGAATTCTTCCGGTTTGTGTTTCTTTACCAATTCCTCTTCCGTTGAAAATTGCTGTAAAATGTTCTTCATAATTCTTTTCTGTTGGTTTTACTTTTAGGTCTCAATAACGAAATACCTGCCCGCAGCAGGCGGGCTTAAATACTGTAATCTTGCATAGAGCACAGAGCATAGAGCACAGAGCTTAGAGCATAGAGCTTAGAGCATAGAGCAAGAAGTCCCGCGTTCCTGCCCCGCAGAAACGATTCCCC
>JAGXLC010000106.1 GCA_018334875.1 Bacteroidales bacterium
TCTTGATATTACGTCCGTCCATCTCGGTTCTCAGGCTCTCATAGAAACCCTGAAGGGCATGTTTTGAAGCCGAATATGCAGAACGGCGGGGAAAACCAAATTTGCCCACAATACTTGATGTAACAGCTACATGGCCGTATCCTTGAGCCAGCATCCGGGGAAGTACCGCCTTTGTAAGGGCTATATTACCAAAATAGTTGATCTCCATAATCCTTCGGTCAACATCGAGGGACGCTTCGGAGACCAGTGCCCGCTGACTGATGCCTCCGTTGTTGATCAGCAAATCAAGCTGGTTATAATAATTCAGGACCTGCTCTGCTATTTTGGGAATCTCTTCCACATGGGAGAGATCGAAGGGAAAAATTTCCGCCTCCGAACCCAATGAAATACAATATCTCCTCACCGGCTCCAGTCTTTCCTGAGTCCTTGCCGAGAGAGCCAGCCTGGCACCTTCCCTTGCCAGCTCATAAGCCAAAGCCTCTCCAATCCCCGAAGAAGCACCTGTTATCCAAACTACTTTATTGTGAAATGCTTTCATCTCAAAATTTTTGCAGAAAAATATATAAAACATGGAGATAGGACCAAATCGCTGTTATCCTGCTCAGATAAATCCCATCCCCTTTTTGAGATTTTCGATGACATTAAAGACGATCGGACATACGGAATAGTTCCCCATAATGCCGGAAAGTTTAAAAACAATTCCTCTTTGATCGAGGTGGGGATAGGAGGCACAGTCAGCGGGCCGGAATTCATAGATGGTACATAGATTATTCTTTAAAAAAACGCAGGGGTTCTGCTTCATGACCATCTGATCCCCGTCAAAGTCCAAATATTCCTCTTTGAAGGTTTCCGGGTCCATGTCAAAATAATCGCTTATATTCCACAATTCCGCTTCCCGGATAACCGGCGACTGCATTTTACAGCAATTCGCACATTCCATGCAGTCGATCTCCGCTTCTATCTCTTCAAATAATCGGTTGACCCGTTCATCAACCTCATCGGGATCCTGGCCCTCCAGGTAAAACTGAAATTCTTCGTTCTCGTATTCGTTGATCTTTCCGTATTCGGCTATGGTGATGAGATCTTGTTCTATTTCTTCGATCATATTCACTATTTAATGCGGCAAAGATAACAAGGATCAGAAAAAATCATCGAAATCCTCAGGATCAAAATCCAGTTCTTCTTTTAATGCTTCATATACATTAAAAACAATCGGGCAGACTGAGTAATTATCAATCACACCAAACAACCGGGATATGAAATCGTCCTTATGCAGATAGGGATAAGAGCGGCAATCTTCAGGCATGATATGCGAAATGGAACAGGCATTATCTTTCAGGAAAACGCAGGGCTGGTCTTTGAGCATCATCTGACCCGACCAGTCTGTTTCAACGTATTGATCTTTGAAATCATCAATATCCATATTCATATACCGGCTGATCTGCTCAGCCTCCTTTTTGCTCAAACCCGGGGTTTGCATTTTACAGCAGTTGGCACACTTGCTGCAGTCGATTTGGGCCGATATCTCCTTGTACAACCGATGCACGCGTTGATCTATCTCATCCGAATCCTGGCCTTTCAGAAAGGCACGGAAGTCGAAATTCTCGTCCTCATTCAGCTTTCCCAGTTGTTCTATTTTGTTCAAATCTGTTATCAGGTGGTTCATCAGTAACAATGTTTTATTTAATGATCACTAAAAATGAGTCTAGTTTAAAAAGCCATCTTTTAAGGTATAAGGCGTTTAGCGGCTGTTGTAGTTTTTTGTTTATCAGTAAAATATGTTTTGTATGTATAGCTAATATAGCCGCTTAACGCCTTCTTAGACCGGTCTCAAAAATTACGAAAGGGTAAAATTAAGAAAATCCATCCAATAAAAATAACAAAGGCTGCTCCGATCAGAACAGCCTTTTTTCAATCCATTAATCAAACTTTCAGTTTATTCATGCTTCTTCCAGCTCCAGCTCATCCAGGTATTTGTTGATTGTCTGAAGTTCCTCATCCGTCAATTTCAGGTCAGCCGCATTGGCGTTATCCTCAATCTGTTTGGGATCACGGGAACCCGCCAAAGCCACGATAAGACCGGGCTGGTGCAATGTCCAGCTTAGCGCGAGCTGGGCAAGCGTAGCATTGTGCCCATCTGCTATTGGCTTAATCTTTGCCAGAAATTCATTGACCCTTCGGATGTTTTCGGGCTGGAAGAACCGGGAATCTTTCCGGTTGTCACCCTCATTCAGCTTGGTATCGGAACTGAACTTACCCGTCAGCAGACCTCGCTGCATGGGGCTGTATGCAATGATACCCTTATTGTTTTCCACCACGTAAGGTGTCACATCCTGTTCAATATCCCGCCGAACCATGCTGTAGGGTACCTGATCGGCTTCTATGCGTACCGTTTTCTCGGCTTCTCTGAGCTGCTCGGCGGAAAAGTTGCAAACGCCTGCGGCCCTTATCTTACCCTGCTCTTTCAGACGCACAAGTGCCTCCATGGTCTCATCAAGGGGAACATCGTCCACCGGCCAGTGCATCTGATAGTAATCAATGTAATCGGTTCCCAGTCTGCGCAGGCTGTCCTCTGCCTCTTTCATCACGCTCTCTTTTCTGGCATCCAGATAAACGTTGTTCCACAGTTCGTCGAAACCCTTATCCGAACTAAATTCATTCTGGGTCCCCGATTTTTTCCATCTCATAACAAATTTTGTCAGGATCTGGTAATTCTCACGGTTGCCTTTGATGGCTTTACCTACCAGTTCTTCACTCAAACCCAGACCATAAATCGGGGCGGTATCAATGGAAGTAACTCCCAGATCGTATCCACGCTTAATGGCATCGATGCCTTTCTTTTCATCGCTTCCACCCCACATGAATCCGCCTATTGCCCAGGCGCCAAAGGTAATGGCCGATAGTTTTATTCCGCTTTGCCCTAATTCGTTATAAACCATAAATATTTCCTTTTTTTGATTAAAAATTCGATTCTATCTGATGAATATTTGTTAAACAAGCAATCATTCAAGATGTTTGAAATGGTTATTAAAGTCCTGTAGATGTAATTTTTCCTTATTAATCCGTCTCCAGCTCAATCTCTTCAAGCTTATTGTTTATGAGATCCATCTCATCCTGTTTCAGCCGAACATCCGCAGCCCTTGCATTGTCTTCAATCTGCCGTGTATTTCTGGCTCCGGCCAATGCCACAGTGATTCCACGCTGATGTATTGTCCAGTTCAACACCAGTTGGGCAAGCGTAACATTATGCTCCTCAGCAATGGGTTTTATTTTGTTAAGAAATTCATTGGCCCGGCGAATGTTTTCTGATTTAAAGAAACGGGAATTTTTCCGGTTATCACCTTCAGGCAGTTGGGTGTCGGGCTTAAATTTACCGGTAAGCAGGCCTCTTTGTAACGGGCTGTAGGCTATGACGCCCTTGTTTCGGTCAGCAAGGTAAGGGAGCATATCTTTTTCAATATCTCTTTTCACCATACTGTAAGGAAGCTGATTGGCTTCCAACTGTATGTATTTTTCCCCTTTTTTGAATTCTTCAAGCGAATAGTTGCTTACCCCGGCAGCTCGTATCTTTCCCTGATCCAGAAGTCGGTCCAAAGCTTCCATCACCTCTTCTACCGGAGCATCTTCAGCAGGCCGATGATGCTGATAATAATCAATATAATCGGTTTCGAGGCGCCGGAGGCTGTTCTCGCATTCTTCAATGATGCTTTCTTTTCTTGCGGTACGGTAGATCTGGTTCATCAACCTGTCATAATCTGCCTGTGAACGGAATTCGGTCTGGGTACCCTGCTGTTTCCACCGGATGCCAAACTTGGTCATGATCTGAAAATGGTGTCGTTTACCTTTAATGGCTTTGCCCACCAGTTCTTCACTCAAACCCATACCATAAATCGGCGCCGTATCAATGGTAGTGATGCCAAAATCGTAGCCACGTGAAATCGCTTCAACGGCTTCCTTTTCATCGCTTCCACCCCACATGAAACCACCGATGGCCCATGCACCAAAAGTGATGGCCGATACTTCTATACCACTATTCCCCAAATCTCTGTATATCATAGCTTACATTTTTTTGCCTGAAGCAACAATAAAATTATCTCCCAATTTACAAAATATTCACGGGTATTGTGTTAAAAATTTCATTTCATTATGTCAAACAAAAAAAACCACATTTCGTTTAGTATGGAGAAAAGATAATCTAAGGTTCCGGTTTATGGACGAATACAAATTGTTTGCCCGCATTTATGATCCCGTTCTCTACGGTGTGCTTCACAAAATAAGGAAGAAAGTGGTGGAGCTCGCTCAATCCTATAACCCTTCCACCATTATAGATATTTGCTGTGGTACGGGCAATCAGCTAAAATATTTAAAAAAAAGTGGTTTTCATAACGTAACGGGTATTGACATATCCCAATCCATGCTTCAACAGGTGGAAAAGGGTGGCGAACCGATCAAATGCGATAAACAGGACGCCACTGAACTGGCGTTTCGTGACAATCATTTCGATATGGGCATCATAAGTTTTGCTTTGCATGAAAAGCCCGCGGATATAGCCCGGAAAATTGTTGATGAAGCCCGCCGGGTCATTCAGCCCGGCGGATATCTTATCGTTGTGGATTATACTTTTGAAAATGATGCCAAACCCTATGTAAAATTTGCCGTTCGCATTGTAGAAAGACTTGCCGGTAAGGAGCATCACCGCCATTTTAAAAACTACATCCAAAACGGTGGAATGGATGAGTTCTTAAAAGGCTTCCGTCCGATAAAAGAATACCGGTTCCACGGAGGAGCTACAGGAGTGCGTGTTTATCAGGAAAATCAATATGGTAATTATGCCTGAAGAAAAATTCACTAACGTATTGGGTTCCCAAATGCATTATCTGGAAGAAGGGACCGGCGATGCAGTGCTGTTCCTCCATGGCAATCCTGCTTCATCATACCTGTGGCGCAACATCATTCCGTATATAAGCCCTTATAGCCGTTGTATTGCTCCGGACCTTATCGGCCATGGAAAATCCGCCAAACCGGATATCCAATACAACTTCTTTGATCATTACAATTACCTCAAAGCATTCACGGAAAAGCTGAAACTGGATAATATAACCCTGGTGCTTCACGACTGGGGATCTGCACTCGGTTTTCATTACGCCTTGCACCACCGGGACAAAATAAAGGGCATTGCGTTCATGGAGGCCTTTGTCAGACCCTGGAAATGGTCCGACCTAAAATGGGAGTACAGACTGGGATTTAAATTGCTGCGCACACCTTTAGTTGGAGAATTCATGATTTACGGAATGAACGCTTTCCTGAACCTGATCATGCCCCGGCTGACTATTCGCAACCTCAGCCGTGAGGAGAAGAAAATGTACAAAGCTCCTTTCAGGAAAATAAACAGCAGAAAGCCCATGCTGGTCTGGCCACGGGAAATTCCCATCAACGGAAAACCAAAAGATATCCATAACCTGATGGATTATTATGGTGACTGGCTGCAAAAATCCTCCTTACCCAAACTGCTTTTATATGGGATGCCCGGAGCCCTGATCAACCAACAGGTCAGGCATTGGTGCGAAAAAAACCTTACAGTCCTTTCATTGGCTTATTTAGGGGAAGGATTGCATTATTTACCTGAAGACCAACCCCATGAAACTGGGAAAGCATTAGCCAATTGGTATAGTAAACTCTCCTCAACCAGCTAACCCGAATTATTCTCAAATAATTCTGTCGCTATTGAAAAACCTGGCTTTTTGTTTCAATATTTCTCGCAAAAAGCTGGTTTTTCTAATGCGGGGTAGCCTTGCTCCGCTGAAGCTTCGCGAAGGCGAGCCTGGATCCTTTCCACAATCCACCCCGCATTCATAAACTTTCCCGCTAATAAGCGGGATTTGTTTATGAATAATCCAGGCTAAAATAATGGAACATTTTTTGCGTTTTAATATTACCATGAAAAGATTATTGTTGTACATAACTTTGGCACTTTTTCTGTTCGCCTGCCAGGCAGAAAGACAAAGTACAGCCGTAAGATACCCGGATCCACCGAATCAGCCTCCAAGAAGACCTTCCGGACCTGCTGTTATTGTAGATCATGCTATGCCGCCTCATCCCGATAAAGACGAAGATGAAAACGAAAAGGGAAGAAAAGAAGACGGATCCAACAAAAAACCTACACGGAGTTCGGGAAAGGACAAAGGCAAAGACAGGGACAACGACAGAAACCGCCGATAAACGCAATCTTTAGGTTGCCAAAATATTCCAGTTCTGGCAGCGCGAGGTGTTTCTGGACACCCACACCACCAACGGTTCGGATCATCAGTACACCATCACACTGATACGCGTCCAGCCCAGTTCGTTTTCTCCCCTGCTTGAGGATTTCCGGCGTGACTCATAGAGTCAATTGCAGGGAAATTGGATTGTCATTAATGGTCATTTTTAGCCATTAACTTGTAGTCGCGCGTATTTAAAAAGGTTTATTGTTGCATGCCTTTCATCCAATCTATGCACAGGTCGGTCCAGGTATGGAGGTGTTCATTTTCAAGAGCCAGCCCAAATCCATGGCCGCCTTCGGGAAATATATGCATCTCAGCAGGCACATCATTCTCCTGTAAAGCCTTATAGAACATGAGGCTGTTTTTCACAGGCACACCCCCGTCATCGCCTGCATGGATAAGAAATGTGGGCGGGGTATCGGCTGTAACCTGCTTCTCGTTAGAAAACCGGTCAATAAGTTCCTGATCGGGGTTTTTTCCCAGAAGGTTGTTTCGCGAGCCTATATGGCCAAATTTTGGATCGAAGGATATGACAGGATAAACCAGTATCATAAAGTCGGGGCGGCTACTTGCCATTGCTATCGGATCTCCTATGCCGGACTTCACTTCATCAAAATGGGTTCCGAGGGTGGAAGCCAGGTGTCCACCGGCGGAGAATCCCATCACTCCGATCTGATCCGGATTGATATTCCATTCCTTCGCATGATACCGGGTTAAACGCAAAGCCCTTTGGGCGTCCAGCAAAGGAGATTTATGCCCTACAATGTTGCTTTCGGATCCGGGAAGCCGATATTTAAGCACAATACCTGCAATACCTTTTGAATTAAGCCATTTGGCCACATCTGTTCCCTCCCAGTCATAGGCAAGTATTGAATAACCTCCGCCAGGGCAGATCACCACAGCCTGTCCCGTGGCATTGGATTTGGAAGGAAGGTAAACTGCCATATCCGGTTTCTGCACTTTCGATATCCGCACAATACCGTTGGTATCGGCCTGTTCGGTTTCATCCGAAGGCTTATAATTGGGAATATCTTCTTCCCACAAGGGCAGGGTTACGTTCTGTGTTTGCCCGTAAAGAGCAAGAAAAACAAATATAACAAGAAGGATGGAAGTTCGTTTCATAAGGCTTTTGATTTATGGTCAATAATTGAAAGTTTTCCTCATTATGAGAAATCCAAATATAAAAATCATCCTTCAAAAATGACAGCATAACACACAAAAATAATTGGGTAATACACTATGAGCTTGAATACAATAAGGCCTGAACATTCTTGAAGAGACAAGAATCAAGATAACGAGATACAAGAGACAAAAAAGCAATAATAAACAAACAAGGAGCAGAATGAAACAAAAACCTGTATAAAAGCCCTAACCTATGCTTAAAAACCTATTGACAACTAATTCATCACCCACATTGTTTGCAGAAAGATATTCTTATCTTTGCCCCGATTATCAGAAAGCATAAATATTAATGAAACCTGCATGCAGTGACTTGCACAACAGGAACATAATTAACATGCGGGTTCCATGGTGATTCAAGCAAATTATGTAAATTTCACATCTAAATCAATTTGGAATTTAAGTCTTTAATATACTGTTAACCTAATGAAATTCAACGATTTTAACCTGAATGAGCAACTGCTGGATTCGATCTTCTATATGGGTTTCGATGATACCACTCCCATTCAGGAGCAAGCCATACCGGAAATATTGAACGGAAATGACCTGATCGCCTGTGCACAAACAGGAACCGGAAAAACAGCAGCATACGTACTTCCCGTTATCAATTACCTGCTTGAAAACGATCTTAGTGGTACCAATGTTTTGATCATCGTACCTACCAGAGAACTGGCCATTCAGTTGGGCCAGCAAATACAGGGCATCGGCTACATGGCCAATATCGATGCCGCAGTGGTTTACGGAGGAGGAAGCGGCGGTGACTGGGAACAGGAGCAACAAGCCCTGAAAAAAGGATCCCGCATTATTGTAGCCACGCCGGGTAAACTCATCTCTCACCTGAAAATGGGATATGTTAACTTTAATAATATCACCCATTTGATTTTGGACGAGGCCGACCGGATGCTGGATATCGGGTTCAAGGACGACCTGCTTAAAATCGTATCCTATGTACCTGAAGAAAGGCAAACGCTATTGTTCAGCGCCACCATGCCGACAAAGATCCGGCAGTTTGCCAACAAAATACTGAACAATCCTGCTGAGATCAACATCTCTGTCTCCAAACCCGCTGAAGGGGTATTGCAGGGAGCTTATCTGACCTATGAAAACCAGAAGACCCCGTTGGTCAACAGTCTGCTCAAGGATAAGCCTGAATATACAAGCATTCTTATATTCAGCTCCACCAAAAAGAAAGTAGTGGATATTGTGAAAGCCCTTCAGAAAAAAGGTTATTCCGTTGAAGGGATCTCCTCCGATCTGGAACAATCCGAACGCAAAGAAGTGGTGAACCGTTTTAAAGCAAGACGCACCCGTATTCTTGTTGCCACAGACGTCATGAGCCGGGGGATGGACATTAAGGACATCAACTTGATCATCAATTATGATGTGCCTTCAGATGCTGAAGATTACGTCCACCGTGTGGGCCGTACGGCAAGGGCAGATACCACGGGTGTAGCGCTTACCTTTGTCACTCCTGACGACATGTACAAATTGAAGCAAATTGAACGGCTGATAGAAAATCAGATCCCAAAGTTGCCTATACCCCGGGAGCTGGGAGAAGGCCCGGCATGGAGATCTCCGGCTTCAGGAGATAAAAAAGGGCAAGCCGGCAAAGGAAAGGACAGGAGTAATCCATCGCGGGATAAAAAACAAAACAGAAATAAAAATTAACAGGAAAAAATACCGCTGAGAATTCTCTGCCGACCCTTAACCCGAATTATTCACAAATAATTAATTCATTTATTTTTGAAAATAAATTCTATCAGTATGAAACATGTAGTATCTTTTTTAACCTTTTTTATTGCAGGAATTCTATTTTTCCCGGCAGATGCGGCCAATCAGAAACACTATAGTGTTAAAGACCAAGTATCATGGCCTGTTTTAAAACATTACGATCAGAAGCATACTTTGAACATAGACCTTCCGCTGGGAGGGATAGGAACGGGTACTGTATCCCTCAGTGGAAGAGGTGCCCTTGTTGACTGGGAGGTCATGAATGCTCCTTCTAAGGGCTATGTACCCGGAGAATCCCGCAGAAAACCGTTTTTCGCATTGTATGTTAACCCGCAAAAAGGAGAAAAGAAAGCCAGGGTTCTTGAAGGAAGTATACCCAAGGTGCTCTATGAAGGTGCTCATGGTAGCTCTGTGGCCAATCCCGGCTTTGCACGTTTTAAAAATCATTCTTTTTCCACAGCCTATCCATTTGGACAGGTGAACCTATCCGATCCGGAAATGCCTGTTGATGTTAAAGTCAAGGCATTCAATCCCTTTATTCCCGGTGATGCAGATAATAGTGGAATACCGGTTGCTGTGCTTCAGTATGAGATAACCAATCCTACCAGCGAAAAAGTGGAAATATCTGTAGCAGGGAACATTCCCAATTTTATTGGTGAAGATGGCACAGGTGATTCCCACGGATATAAAGGTAATGTTAACGTATTCCGGGAAGGAGATCAAGTGAAGGGTCTTTACATGCATTCTGAAGGAGTTGATAAAGAAGCTGAACAATGGGGAACCATGGCTTTAACCACCCTGCACAACTCAGTAAGTTACCGTACAGAATGGCAATCCGGGGGGTGGAATACCCCATCGCTTGATTTCTGGGATGATTTTAGCTCCGACGGCAGGCTTCAAAACCGTTCGGGAAGTACGAACGAAGCGCCGGTGGCTTCACTGGCTGTCCAACAAAACATTCCCGCCAATAGCACAAAAACAATTACCTTTATGCTCACCTGGCATTTTCCCAATCGTTATGCCTGGTCAGAGGAGCGGGTTGGCAACTATTATACCACTCAATACAGCGATGCCTGGGATGTTGCCGAGAAGACTGCTCCCAGTCTTCAGGAACTGGAAGCAAAAAGTGTGGAGTTTGTCAACGCATTTCTTTCTAGCGATGTGCCCGAAGTTATAAAAGAAGCAGCCCTTTTTAACCTCAGTACACTCCGTACACAAACCACTTTCCGTATCGAAAGCGGTCATTTTATGGGATGGGAAGGATGCAGCAACAAAACTGGGTGCTGCTTCGGCTCCTGCACGCATGTTTGGAATTACGAGCAAGCCACTTCATTCCTTTTTGGCAATCTGGCACAAACCATGAGAGAAGTGGAATTTGGCCATGCTACTGATGAAAAGGGATTGATGAGCTTTCGGGTTCGTCTTCCCCTGGAAAATGCTCAGAATTATGGTAATGCAGCAGCAGACGGTCAGATGGGAACCATTATGCGTATGTATCGCGATTGGAAGCTCTCGGGAAATGATGCGATGCTGAAAAAACTCTGGCCCAATGTTCGAAAAGCACTTGAATTCTGCTGGATTGACGGAGGCTGGGATGCAAATAAGGACGGGGTCATGGAAGGCAGCCAGCACAACACCATGGATGTCGAATATTTTGGGCCGAATCCTCAAATGCAGGGTTGGTATCTTGGGGCTTTGAAAGCGACGGAAAAAATGGCTCGTCACCTGGGCAAAAAAGATTTCGCAGAAACATGTAAACAATTATTCAATCAAGGCAGCAGGTGGACTGATGATAACCTTTTTAACGGAGAATACTATGAACAAGATATCCGTATTCCTGATAATCCTTCTCAAATTGCGAAATCCCTGAGGGTAGGTATGGGAGCTGAAGATTTGTCCGATCCGGCTTATCAGCTTGGTTCAGGTTGCCTGGTGGATCAGCTCGCGGGACAATACTTTGCCCATGTTGTCGGGTTAGGATATTTGCTTGACAAAGGGCACGTTCAAAAAACCCTGAACAGCATCATGCGATACAATTACCGTGAAAATCTCAACAGCCATTTCAACAATATGCGTGCCTATGCGCTTGGAGAGGAATCGGCGCTGCTTATGGCTTCTTACCCCAAAGACAGGCCGGAGAAACCATTCCCTTATTTTGCGGAGGTAATGACAGGCTTTGAATATACAGCGGCAATAGGTATGCTTTATGAAGGTCAGATGGGGAATGGATTGAAATGTATCAAAAATATCCGTGACAGATATGATGGTTTGAAAAGAAATCCCTTCGATGAAGCGGAATGTGGTCATCATTATGCAAGGGCCATGGCAAGCTGGGCAAGTTTATTGGCACTATCCGGATTTCAATATTCCGGTGTCGCCAATACCATGAGTTTTGCAGCAAAAGAAGGAACATTCTTTTGGTCGAATGGCTATAGCTGGGGCAAATGCAGCATCTCGAAGAACGATAAAAAAGCTGCAGTTAATCTTTCTGTTCTGCATGGAAAATTAAATCTTAAATCATTTGAACTGGAAAAGTTTGGTAATGCCACATTTGACAAAACCAAAGTCATTGAAAAAAATGAAATCCTCAGTTTTACAGTTGAAAAACTTAACTAGAGTCTGTCTATAATATCCGCTGGCTGCGTTATGCTCGTTTTTCATGCCAGTCAATTATATCTGGTAGAGACGTACGGCCGTACGTCTCTACATTTGGCATTCAAAACTCGCAAGCCTTGCCAGCGAACATCCTAGACGAGACTCTTTCAAATCTCTTTGACTTTATGGACAAACGCTAATTAATCTGTTAATCCAGGCTTTTAACCCGGATGTTCCGAAAGCTTACCACCGATCCGTGTCCCATAAAACCGATATGTCCTTTGTCACGTTCCAGCCCGGGATGCTCCCGTCCGTCTGGTGTCCCGCCTTCAGCAGCCTCCTTCAGGTTGCCCTTCACAATGGTATGACCGTTCAGTGTAACCCGGATGTTGTTTCCCCGAATAAATACTTCCTGTTCATTCCACTCACCCACAGGCTTCAGATATCCTCTTTTGGCCGGGATTACCCCGTAAACAGAGCCATGATACTGATAGTCCTCCAGATCTTTGTAGATATTGGCTGTAT
>JAGXLC010000107.1 GCA_018334875.1 Bacteroidales bacterium
CCAAGCTTGCTACCATCGATAAAGATCTTGCTATTGGACTGATTGGACGAGTTGATAAAGATACGATCAAATCCATAAATCAGAATCTTATAGAGATTTTTAAACTCGAGAGATAAATGCACATACCCCCCATATTTGAATAACCCATAGCATAATCCACCGGAAATATCCTGATATCCCAAACGGGGCAAACCGTTCTCAGTTCGTTTGCACCTCAATGGAAAATTTGAGACTGGTCTAAGAAGGCGCTAAGCGGCTTTATTAGCTATAAGCATAAAATATATTTTACTGATAAACAACATGCTACAACAGCCGCTAAGCGCCTTGCAGCTAAAACTATGGCTTTTTAGACTAGACTCAAATTTAATTCAATAAAAAAAATCCCGGCGAATGCACGGGATTTTTTTGAACTTTTATTCGGCCTTTTTCCTGACAATTATTCCGCGGCCTCTTCCAGATCCTGGTTGAGTTCGTTTTCTTCATCGGTTTCTTCTGCACCCGTGCTCAGCCTTCTTTCTATGCCGGTTTCATAGTCATCGATCAGGGCATTGAGCTCACTTACCAAAGGATGGTATTTTTCGGCTCCATTGATGATAACAAATGCATGTGTTGGGGAATTTTTTTCCGAAAAACGTCATGCAAGCATGCGGGACGTATACTCAACATTGGGAAATACCATACAATCATGTGGGACATTTTACTAGAGCTGCGTAGCGCCTTATCAGCCAATATTGTGTTTTCATACCGGGACTCTTAATATATTACAATTCTATGGCACAATGTTATATTACCATCCACCGCCGCTAATATACAAACCAAATACAAAATCCTTATCGTTGCGCTGGAAAGGATAAGCCAGATAACCTTCAAGCACGGCATAACCGAACAGGTTCAACCTTAAAGCCAGTCCCGTGCTGAATATTGGGGTATTCTTCCTCCCGGAGGGCTGCCATGAGAAATCTATGTCCCTGTATTCATATGCGGCGACTCCTCCGTCAAAAAATCCTACCAGTGTGGTAAACAGATATTTTGACTGAATAAAAGTCAGCCTTTCCGGCCCGGTAAAGGGCAAACGCGCTTCAGCATTGAACACTCCCATCTTAGATCCAACCATGGTATTCAGATCCCTATAATTGAATCCGTACCCTCCGTACTGATCATAAGAATTATAGGCATAGCCCCGCACATAGTAATTATCCCCAATATATATGGGATACAACTCATTGCGGTCACGTCCGTATCGGGCATAATGCAGTACCCGGAAACCAAAACTGAATGGATTCTGGTAGTAATATTTTCTGTAATCCAACATGGTATTGTATAGATTGTAGGAAGCAAACATCTTGCCGATCTCAAAACGATGCCTGTAACCATCCAAAGGTCCGGTAATGCCAAAGTTGGAATTGTCCCCGACATAAGCCAGATAGGTATTACCTACGTAAAACGGGTCTGGCTCCATTTCCTTCATCCTTTCCTTGTCCCTGTCTATCAGTAAATTTCCGTAATAATAATTGTTGTATTGCTGAACCATATAACTATAGCGTGAAATGGTGGCTCCCGATTCAAAACGGAGTTGCTTCGACAATGGATATTGCCCGAATAAAGAGAACTGATCATTAAAGATTCTGAATTGCCTGATTATAAAGTTGCTTACAGGGATGCTGCCCTGGCCTGTCTGAATGCTGTCGTAGGGATTGAAACCATAGGAAGAATAGGTGTAAGGTATGTGGCTCAGGGCCCCACCCCAAAACAACTGATTTTCCTGGTTCAGGTAAGATACATATCCACCGAAATCATATATTTCACCCTGAACCTGAAGATTGGTTATCAACTGATGACGCTTCAATACATCACTCCAGTAAGCGGTCACCCCGCCTGAAGCGTAGGTACCGAACTGGCTTGATCCCACACCCACACCTGTACTTCCTATATAATCAAGTTGAAATTTGGGATTGTAGGGCTTCTCTGTAAATGAAGTATCCGCTATGTATGGATGGCGCTCCAGATTGGGCCCCACAATACTTAACACCCTTCCCCTTCCGGGAGGTAATAGGGAAGCTCCTTCATCGGCAAGATTCCTGTCTACCTGAATCCGTTCAAATTCTTCCGGTTTGGCCATATGAATGGAATAAAGGTCATCCCCGTAAAGCGTATAGGCAATTTCACCGGTTTTGGAAGCAACACTATATGCAGGAGCGAGATCCGTAATTCCGCTTATGCCCGTAACAAACTCCGTTAACCTGAAAACACGCCCCGTATGCAGCTCATACTCGTAAAGGTTTCTATACCCATCCGCATGAGAAAGAAAATAGACCGAGCGTCCGTCAGGAGAAAATTGCGGACTCAAATTATCGCTTTCGGGAAAAACAGGCAAAACCTCAACCTCCCCTGTTGCAACCTCCATCATACATAACCGGTATTTGCCATAGAAGGGCGTGTTCAAATCCGTATCCGGCCCTCTTTCGGAGATAAAAGCTATCTTATTTCCATCGGGAGACCACGCAGCCTGAAGGTCGGAATATGTATCATTGGTAAGCTGATCAATTCTACCGGATGACAAATGATAGCTAAACAGATCACTCTGACCATCCACCAGGCCACTCAGAAGAATTTTATCTCCGTCAGGTGACCATTCGGGATTATCAAAAGCCTGAATGCCTTTTAAATCTATCTGCTCCACAACTTTTGCTCTATTCCTTTCCACATTGGCAATGAGCAGCCTGTTTCTGCCCCTGCCGATGGTTGTCATGACATATCGGTCCCCTCCGGGGGAAAAAGATCCTGCCGATTCAATGTAATTGTAATTGTCAATATCACCCTGCCTCAATGTGCTGCTCAGTGTTTTGATAACCTTTTTGTCTTCCGTACGGGCCATCAAAATATCCACATTAATTACATTTTTATTGGAGATATACGTCATGTACCTGCCATCGGGACTCAGAACAGGAGATAAATTCAGTTCGCCCGAATTTTCAGGGGTAAACATGTTTCTTCCCACCGGTTTTATGGTATCTCCCCCGATATAAGGTGCGTAAGTTTCTCTGACTGATTTCTGCCACATGGAGGACAAGCTGTCGGTATTCATCCCGAACAGAGAATTCACAGCCTGCTCAATGCCAAATCTAGCTGTAGAAAACAATACCGGTTCGATCATGGCATCTCCCCATACACCGGTAACAAAAGACCAAAAAGCATGGCCATAACGATAAGGAAAATAATCATAGGGCTTTCTCGTCATATCTTTGATGGTGGGGATATCATCATGTATAACGGCATCCCGCATCCACATGGCAGTCTTATTGTCCGCCGGACCGATGGATAAGTATTCAGCCATCCCCTCAATCATCCATAAAGGAATGTTGCTGAGCGATTGCAGACCCAGTGTATCGTTTGTTTTAACCACATTATACTGAAATACGTGAACCATCTCATGACCCAGTACATGATCGGTTTCTCTGTTGGAGATCATAAATGGCATAATTACTCTTTTCCTGAGGGCCTCCGTGACACCCCCGGTTCCTACGCCTATATCACCGCCGATTACAGTTGTTTGCTGAAAATCCGGGTGGTTGTTGTACATAATAAACGGATTGTTAAGAATGGTATCCCTAAAAATGGCAAAATGGCGATTATACCACTGTTCGCTTTGTCGGCCCAGTCTCTTTATGGCATCATTATGTCCCATATAATTATAAATCTGAAAATGATCCGTTTCATAGATTTCAAATCCAAATTTTTCATAATTCACTTTGTTTTGTCCAAAGTATTGGCCATAGGAAGGAAAGGACATAATGAAGAGGCTCAAAAAAAGCAACATGTTAGGAAAGAACACTATCGGTTTCATTTTTTTAATAATTACTTTAAGAAGGGTCAATAAAAAATTATATCAAAGAATATACCAATTGTTTAACTCCGTATAAAAAGAAATGTTTTAAAGGAGAATTATTTTTTATGCCTTACCGGTCAAATTCTTGCTTTTTGTGGCAAAACTCGCCCGGTAAGGTACTTATGATTATAAAGTGAAACTTGTTTGTTAGGTTTCAACTCACAAACATTAATTTAACAGGAACGGATTGCCTACGCCCCCAAAGCATTCAAAGAAAGGAACATACCCTGTACTAAGAGGATTACCAGTATAAGGGCTACAGGGTAAACAGAGGAATAAGCAACTACGGGGCGCTCGGATTTATCAATCTCCCGGATAATATCAAGCCCGGGGGTAAAAGTCATCCCACCACAAATAACGCCAAAGCATTCACTGATGGGGATTTTCATATAAAAATGCCCTACCAGAAAGCTAATCAGCATGGGAACCACGGCAAAAAGAATAGCATACAGTGCATAATAGATAGCAGTAAAATCGAGTGATTCGACAAAACTCTGGCCGTTATCAAAGCCCAGGTGAAGGTGATTGAACTTTACCTCTGAATCACGCAGATTATAGCAAATCTCGTCCTTTATGTTGGGTTTTATCTTTAAAGGAGTGAAAGCAAACATATAAACAAGTCAAAAGACAACAAAATTAAAGGGCTGCCTGCCAGCAACCCTTTAAAAAACGATCAATTTTTTCTTCACTTATTAATCATCGTCGTCATCGTCATCGTCGTTATCATCGTCATCGTCGTCATCATCGTCATCCTCGTCATCATCGTCATCGTCGTCGTTGTCATCGTCATCATCGTCATCGTCTTCCTCAAATTCAGAATGATCATCCAGATAGTCTTCGAGCTGGTCTGCCAAATTTTCATTGTAGTTTTCATTGATCAGAATGGTTCCGGAATCATCAATGTATGCGCCATCAAGGTCAATGCTGCCGAACAAGGCGTTCAGATCGATTCGGATGAGCAGGTTTTTGATATCCTGATCGTTGATTTGAATTCCCTGTTCATTTTCTACTTCAAAGTCTATGGATTCAGTCGTGTGAAACACCACCGGAAAAACTTTTCCGTCAGCGTTTGTGTAACGGGCTTCGATATAAACCGAATGACCGTCTTCAGGAACAGGCTCGATTTCGGCTTCCAGTTCGTGATAGATTCCCGGTTCTATTGCGATAATTTCTGAAAGTGTGGTACCGGTGAGCAGATTCAACTGATAGGGGCCTTCAAATTCGTATTCCCTTTCTTCAGTTCCGTCGTCATCGTCATCACTTTCAATCTCGATTTCCCTGATGCCTACCATGGCACTGTCAAATTCCAGTGTATTATTGGTAGCTTTTAGCATATCTGCAACATGAACTGCCTGAAATTTTAGGGTTACCTGGTTATTTCCGGTTTCTTCATCCTCATTACAGGCGGTAAACATCACCAGCAGGCTTAAGGCGGTGGCTAATAAAATTTTAATTTTCATAATTTTTTTTAGTTTTTATGGTTATATTTTCTATACTATCAGACGCAACAATGTACCAAAAGTTGGAATGCGAAAATATTTTTTTATAAAAAGTATTCGAAACAGGCACAAACGTCCGCTTGTGCCTGTTTGGTTTATTCACTGTTAACCCAGGCTCCATCTTCTTTTAAAATACCGGTTGGGGACTTGATTCATCTGATTTCGGCGATGGGATTTTCTTCAAAGAATTTGTTGAGTTGGTTTTCAAAATCGAAAATATCATCGGCATAGATTTTTTCAACACCTTTTAACCCGAATAATTCAATGAAGATACAGAGATGTTGCCACCCATATTTGGATTACCCATAGCATAATCCACCGGAAATATGCTGATATCCCAAACGGGGCAAACCGTTCACAGTTCGTTTGCACTTCAATGGACAATTTAATTCAATAAAAAAATCCCGGCGAATGCACGGGATTTTTTGAACTTTCAGGGCTTTGCATTACAATCATTTTTTAGGCCTTATGATTATAAAGTACAAGTTGTTACTTAATAAAAGCCTCTGGTTTTAAAAGGCGCTTTCATGCCGGATTATTTTACATTCTGCTTTACCCGGTTGACTAGTCTTTCCGAGGGCCTGAAGGCAGGAATGTAATGTTCCGGTATAACAATTTCCTTGTTTTTACCAATATCCCGAGCTTTCTTTTGTGCCCGTTTTTTAACGATAAAACTCCCGAAGCCTCTCAGATAAACATCTTCACCGCCTATCATGGATTCTTTTACGGTCTCCATGAAAGCTTCAACTGTTTCCTGGATTGTTTTCTTTTCGATACCGGTTTTTTGGGCGATTTCGTCTACAAGTTCTGCTTTTCTCATTTTTTAAATTTTTAATGGTTGACAATTAAATGAATTCTTTGCAAATATAAAACTTTTATTCATAAATGATTGTTGCAATGAGTTTTTCACAGTTAACCCAGTCTCCATCCTCTTTTAAAATACCGGTTGGGGAGTTGATCCATCGGATTTCGGCGGTGGGATTTTCTTGAAAGAATTGGTTGAGTTGTTTTTTAAAATCGAAAATATCATCGGCATAGATTTTATGTTCCTTCATGGATTTGAATTTTCCTTCGCTTTTTTACGGGAAATTTTTTGATGTGTTACGGCAGATAGGGAATTTGAATAGAGAAATAAAGTGTATATGCACTTTAGCCAAACGTTCAAGAGACCATTAACTTTCTAATAACTTCTATAAGGTCATTTTTATCTATAGGTTTGGAAAGATATGCATCAAATCCCTTATCCAGCAGTCTTTTTTTGTCGTTTTCATAAGCATAAGCAGTTAGGGCAATGGCCGGGATCCCGGGATGCATTTCTCTGATTTTCGATAAAGCTTCAATTCCATCCATAACAGGCATCTTAATATCCATCAGGATGAGACCGATTTCATCTGATTTACAAAATTCCACGGCTTCTGCTCCGTTTTCTGCATATATCATTTCTGCATTTGTGTCCTTCAGTAGTTCCTGTAACACTCTATAATTTGAGAAATCATCTTCTGCAATCAGAATTTTCTTGCCTGATATATCAGTGGCTGAGACTGATTTTTCCCGGCTTGAGGAGGGATCTTTACTAACCTGGTAAGGAAGCCGGAAAGTAACTGTTGCACCTGTGTTAACCTGAGAATCCAACCCAATGCACCCTCCGAGTTGTTCGGCAAGGCCCCTGGCAATAGACAGGCCTAAACCCAGACCTTGGAACTGTCTGTCCATCCCAGAGTCTCCCTGCCTGAACCTTTCAAAAATTGATGATTGTAACGCTTCGGGGATTCCTATACCGGTATCTTTTACATGAAATTCCAGATATTCCCGTTCATCATATCTGTATCCGAATTCTATGTATCCTGTCTCTGTATATTTTATAGCGTTATCAAGCAGTTTGGAGTATATCTGATGAACTTTATCAGGGTCTGAAACAAAGAAATCCTCACCATCTCCAAAATGTTTATGGGTGGTTATTTCAATGTTTTTATCGGAAGCATCCAATTTGCTTCTGGTTTCCTCCTGTAAATTATCGATCATCGAGTTCAGTGAAAATTTTTTCTTATCCAATTTAATCTGACCCGACTCTATAAAAGAAACATCAAGTATGTCGTTAATGACCGATAACAAATTTTTACCCGCTTCCTTTATGGCAGCGATAAATTCCTTTTTTTTATCTGCTTCCAGGCTTTCGTCGTCCAATAAAACAGAAAAGCCCAGTATGGCATTTAAAGGCGTTCTGATCTCATGGGAAAGATTGGCAAGGAAAGATGATTTTAATTTATCACTCTCTTCAGCTTTATTTTTGGCATCAAGCAGTTCTTTCTCATACTGCTTTCTTTCTGTTATGTCTCTTGCTACCGTTAGAATTGCAGGCTTGCCTTCATAGAAAATTTTTGTCGAATTGAGTTCAGTAGGTATTTTTGTCCCTTCTTTTGAAACATGGATTGTTTCCCCTTTATAACGTCCTTTTTTATCAAGTTTTTTAAAGATTCGGGGAGCTTTTTCAGCATAGGACTTTTCATCGATATCCATTGGTGTCATGGAGCGTATTTCTTCCCGGCTGTAATTCAGTCTTCTGCAAGCTTCGTTGTTGACTTCCAGGAAATTACCTTCTAAATCATGGATAAAGATTGCATCCAGGACAGAGTTAAAGACCAATTCAAATTCCTGCTCCTTTTGACCTGTAGTTATTTCCGCCTGATTCCTTTGAAGATATACAGTTAATTTTTTTGCTATTATCTCCAGCAGTACTCGTTCTTTACTGAGAAATGGCCCTTCATCTAACACGGGGAGTTCTTCCGGATAACACACTTGAATGGTGAGAGACCCCTGATCCTTGTCAAGTTCTTGATAAACGCTTTGTTCCCATTCAGTCTTTTTGAAATTTTCAGTGGTGAATGCTTTTCCGCCCCAGGTAATTTTCACACAGGCTTTTTCAGGGTATAAATAAGATTCTGAAATAATGACGGCGGCTTTTTCTAAAACAGAATCTATGGTATTATCCGGGTCATTAATTAATTGGGTGATCCGGTATATCCCAGCGAACTCTTTCTCCCTTTCTTTTAACTGAAATGCCCTTTCTGATAATTTGTTTTCAAGGCTTTTATTCCTCTGTTTTTCTTCTTTCAACTGGGACTGTAAATTGTTTATTTTCCCAATTAATTCCTCTTTACTGAGATTTTCATTGTATGATTCACTCATATATTATCTCGGCAATTAACTTGCCACTGTTTATCCCCTCTCCGTTTATATCAAAAATACCGTTCGGGGAGTTGATGTATTTAACTTCGGCTGTAGGGTTTGCTTCAAAAAAATCATTGAGTTGTTTTTCAAAATCAAAAATATCATCGGCATAGATTTTATGTTCTTTCATTAAACCGGAATTTTTAGTCTTTTTTACGGTGAAACAAAGAATGTGTTACGGCAGATGGAGCATTTTTGAACCGACAATGTTAAAATACTCTTATATTTAGATTTTTTTGTATATTTGAGAAAATTGAGTCCAGTCTAAAAAGCCATCTTACCCCTAAATCCCCTAAGGGGACTTTTCAAACTGCTGATTTTTAGCGGTTTCCCTTTAGAGGTTAGGGGTAAAAACGATAAAAATCAGCAGTTTGAAGGCTTTTTAGACTATACTCAAAATTAAAAACTTTAAACATATGAAGGAGCTGGAAAAGATAAAATATAAAAAAGTATATGATGCCACGGTGGATCATATAGAAGATCGTAAGAACAATGATCCCGACTTTAATATTGAACAGTTGGAACAATTGCTTGAAACAAAATATATGAGTGAAGGCACGGGCAACAAGAGCGAAATGGATCAGCTTACCTCAGATGCTACTATTGCCGCATTACAAGCATGTCTTGCTGACTGGAAAGCCGAAAAAGGGTTGCATTAGGGTTTCGGACAGAGAAAATAATCCAAAATGCAACCGGAAATAAAAAAAACATCCGGGAGCTAGGATGTCAAGTCTTTATAAGTAACTGAAATTTATGTCAAACCTTAAAATTAGCCAGCTCACCGGATGCTATATTAATAACGTATTTGATTGTCATTTTATTATTACCCTCTGATAAGCACCCGATGATGCCATCCAATAATTCTGATATTTTTCCCGTTTTGTGACAGCACCTCCTTCGATTGGTGCTTTTACATTTTTTTACATTGGTTTCGGTATGTAGCTTCAATCACAATTATTAGTTTATGGTTTTAGATTATTGGAGGGCGCTTAGGAAGATTTCATTGGCTTTAGCAGTGACTCATTCTTTTTTAGTATGCGGAGCACAAGAATTGAAATACCCTTCAGACAAGGAGGGAAATGCCACAACCCGGGGAGTAGTTGAATATATAGAAGATAAAGATTCATTGATCAATGAACAATTCGATGAAAAATTTGAGGTAAACTCCTATGATGTGAATTTTGTTCCTGATGCAATGTCCAAATATAGCGATGATACCAGTCATCAGGGATTTTATTTCAGACACAGGGGAGAAAGAACCGTCATCATAGACACGGTAGATGGTTATGGGCATTATTCCCTTCAATCATTGCCGGAACAAAGGAAAGATTCAATCCGGTTTAGCTATAATTCTTTAAGAGGGTTAATGATACATGAGAAAGCACACGCTTTTTTTAATGAGATGAAATCCAGACTGTATTCAGAAGGGACAAAGCATTATTACACCCTCACTCCGGATTATGTTTTCAGCAAATCCTTTATTGAAGAGGGTGTTGCACAATATTGTGCCTATAAAATGGGAGAAATTATCATCCCAGAAAGATATGAACCGTCTGATAGTTTAGAGACTTTGTTTGTTGAGAAAGCCTCCGAATTAGAATATGAATATTCTTTATATTATTTGAAAGATTTCCTGGATTTTTTCGGTCTTGAAGAAGGTACGAAGATTTTATTAACCAATCCTCCTCCCACCAAAGAAGAAATCATCAACCCTCTGAAATTCTATCAAAGACTGGAACATTATAACGGCCTTGATTTGGGTTTTTTCCCAAAGCTTTTCAAAAAGCGGGATTTTAGAACCAGGTAGCGTTCTATGGGGTCACATTTTGCTTGACCCTGTTAACAAATTTTTTTGAGGGTTTGAAGACAGGAATGTAATGTTCCGGTATTACAATTTCTTTGTTTTTGCCAATATCCCGGCCTTTTTTCTGAGCGCGCTTTTTCACGACAAAACTTCCAAAACCTCTCAAATAAACATCTTCGCCGCCTATCATAGATTCTTTTACGGTTTCCATGAACGTTTCCATGATTTGTTCGATGTTTTTTTTCTCAATACCTGTTTTTTTGGCCATCTCGTCTATCAGTTCTGCTTTTCTCATTTTTTAAATATTTAAGGGTTATACTTTAATAAACTGATTCCTTTATACGGGAAAATTTATGATGTGTTACGGCAAATGAAGAATTTGAAAATGGTCCACTGGTATCGGGATTCATCTCAAAATTGTTAAAGACTATATACTTTCTGATAAAATGATTTTCTACATTGCACCAGAACTTATAATACATCACATAGCCCGAATTATTTGAGAATATTTATAACAATGTAGTTATTTTAAAGACGGTTTCTGGGCCCGCATGGTTGGAATAGTTGACAATATGATCGCCACTAATACACGAATAAAATATTCATTAGTGTAACAGTTTATTAAAGTTTTAAATTTTAAATTAATTGATATGCCAAATTCAGAAACTCTGTTCGTATTACCATGGAACCCGCATGTTACTCATATTCTTGTTGTGAAGGTTCCTACATGCGGGTTTCATTCGTGCATTAGTGGCTCAGTTAATAAGTGGCAAATGTTTCATCCTGCTGCAAATGTTTCCACCTGCTATTCTGCCAACCTCTCCTCTTTAATTTCGGTAGCTTTTGGAAAATCTACCGGTATTTCCGTCATATGATGGAAGTAGTTGCTCATGGTCTTCAGGGCTACTATGGGAGCCAGTTCTGCAAAATGAGCTTTGGTGTAGCCCGCGTCAAAAAATTGTTTGACGTATGATTCTGCAGGATAACCCCGTGCTATGGTCATTTCTCGCAGGAGTTGTGTCAGTGCCTTTAATTTCGGATCGTCAATGGTCCCTTTTCTGATTTCGATGGTCTCCTGCTCGGAAAATCCCAGCATCTTGGCTGCTGCTGTATGCGCTGACAGGCAATAATAGCACTGGTTAACCTGTGCAACGGCCAGCAGGCCTGCCTGAACTTCCTTAGCAGTGAATGATCCGTTCTCAATAATATCCGAAAGGGTGGTATAAGCTTTCAATGCAGCCGTAGAATTGGCTAGACCCTTCATGATGTCGGGTACCATACCAAGCTTTTGACTAACTGCCCCGTAAACTTCCTTGACTTCCTTTCCTGCGTCTTCTTCGCTGATCAAATCAATGTACTTCATAATCTTTATCTTTTTTGGTTTTACAATATTTTTTCCCTTTTTGGGTACAATTTAGTCGTAGAATGTAGTAAAACCTTACAGCGGAATGGTAAAGTAGAAATAGATTTTTAATTTTGTGTCAAATCACCAAAAAATGGGAAAGACTGAAAAAGAGAAGATGCTTGCGGGTGAGCTATACTGTCATGACGATGTACAGCTCAATGCTGAGGGCATGCGGGCGCGCAGGATTTTCCGGCAATTCAATGACATGCCCATAGAGCGTGTAGAGGAGAGAAGGGGCCTCCTTCGGGGAATCCTGGGAAGCATGGGCAGCGACCTGGAGATCCAGCCACCATTTCACTGCGATTACGGATACAACATCGAGATAGGAAATGAGGTGTTCATGAACTACGGCTGTGTGATCCTGGATGTGAACCCAATAAAGATCGGTGA
>JAGXLC010000108.1 GCA_018334875.1 Bacteroidales bacterium
CTTTTCGATTTCTTGTATTTCTTCGGTTGCTATCATAATAATTAGTGTTTGTCCATAAAGTCAAAGAGATTTGAAAGAGTCTCGTCTAGAATGTTCGCTGGCAAGGCTTGCGAGTTTTGAATGCCAGGAGTTTACTTGATGTAATTGACTGGCATGAAAAACGAGCGTAACGCAGCCAGCGGATATTATAGACAGACTCTAATTAATCAATTTTTACACAAAGTTAAGAAAGATAAATCAATTGTTCATGCTTTAATATGAGTTTAAGTTCGAAGCGGTGTAAATTCCAAATTCCAAATAACAAATAAGCACCAAATAAGAATGAACAAAATTCCAAACCCCCAATGGGATTGGTATTTTGAAATTGGTTATTGAAAATTATTTGAAATTTGAAGTTTGTGATTTGTTAATTTGACACTTATCCTTATATATTGAAAAAGCTGCCTAAATAAGACAGCTTTTTCAATCATGCGAAAAGGAGCTCTCGTACTAATATCCTCTTTGATTTTCCAGCTTTTCCATCTCTTCCTCAAAGGTTTCCTTATACTTCTCATAATCGTAGTCGATCTTCAGTTGCTTGTCCCTGGAAAGCCTTTCCTGGAAAGCCTCTTCAACGGCATCCACATTCATTTCAATGGCCAGGTAGGTCTTGTATTTGCCTTTATTGGTGCGGGTGTGCTTCTGGCAGATGGTTTTCACGTGGTTGAGTTGCTGATTGATCACCTCCCTGTTCAGGGTCTCAAAGCGTTCTTCCACTTCTTCCACATTGTTGAATTCACGGGAATTGACGTAGTTATCCGTAGTGCCCTTGATGACAGTTTCAATTTGCCCGGCCAGTGCTGCTTTGGCGTTGCTCATGGCCTTTTTCCGGGCAACCATCTGGTCGCTGCTTTCTCCTATTGCGTTGGCCCTGAATGCTTTCTTGTCTGTTCTGTATTCTTCCCCATCACAATAAAATGTAATAAGCTCTTCTTCTTCTTTTGCTACATTGGTGGCTTTCTTTTTGGAGCCACATCCTGATAGTCCGACACTCAGTAAAAATACTGCGGCTATCATAAGGTTGAGTGAATTGTAAATTCGTGCTTTCATAATTTCTGCTGATTTAAAGTTTAAAATTTTATTTGTCTTAATTCCGGTATAATTTGTTGTTGTATCTGTTTTTGTGCTTTTGCCCTGGCATCCCGGGCAGCCATCTGAAAACTCCCGCTCTTCATCCCTTTGATGTCTTGTAGTATGGTACTGTAGAATTCTTCACCGGTACTGGTATTGGTAATGCTGATGCTGCAGTTAAGATAGGCGGTGTGCAAATCGTGTTGTTCCATTTTTTTGCCTTTTACCGTATTGGCTGTAACTTTAACAATCACTTCCGCCTCATCGGAATTGGGTACGAAAGCGAAAAATACTTCTGATAATGTGGTTTTTATAATATTTTGTACGGGGTTTCCTGAAGCGGGCTTCCCGAATTCAGTCTCTTCTGCCTTGAAATGTGCTTTTAGGTTCGCTACATGGATTGTAAGATAACCGTAGGGTACAGAAGACTGAGGACCGAACATTTGTTTTAATAAATTTTCTCCCGTTTGTTCCTCAAAATACACCTGTGTGTTTAGGGCCGCTTTAATTTTTCTCTGTTTTCCGCCAGGAGCGCTTTGCGCAATGGAGCAGACAATCTCGCCCGAGGAGTTGCTATGTACGTTCTCCGTTTTTTCTATATCGAGCTCAGGGAAGGAAAAGGTAAACGGCAGATTGGCTATGCGATTTTTGGAGCCGTTTGATTGGTAATAAATAATGGCTTTTACATCCGGAGCATTTCCTGACAAGGCTTTTACCTGGAAAACCTCTTTTGCCGGTACAACCTCCAGATTACTGAATATCTCCTGTATGTTTTGGTATATGGCGTTCCCGAGGTTGATCCTTCCTTCGTTCAGAACAAATATCGACAGGTCCTCATCAAGGTGAGCTTTTACGGCTTCAAAGGCTTTTGCATAATAGTTAAGGGCATTATGTATATCCTGGTTTTGTTCTGATTTTTGTGCTTTTTCAAAGAACCCTTTCGCAAGGTTTTTGGCCTGTTCAAGCTTTTCGCGTTTGATTTTCTGGTACTTGTCTATTGAGAGTTGGTAGTATACCCAATAGTACTCTTCGCCGTTGTAACTGTCCACCATTTCATAACCCTCAAGTTCGTTTTTCATGCTCATTTTGGTGATGGATTCGAATTCTTCCCGGAAGCCCGTTTGATCTTCAAATTGCCGCAACACAGAGTTGCCGGAAATATTTACCGAGATTTCGGAAATCATATCACTCAAGGCATTGTTCTTAGCTATGCTGATGTAATTGTCCTGATCCTTATCAGCCATTCCAATGCCGATGTAGTATTTCTCGCTGACCGGTTTTTCTTGTACCCATTGAGGCTTGTTACTCCCTACACCGGTCAGATTTGATACTGAGCAGGCATGAAGCAGGAAGAGCAATATCAAAAAACCAGTATGTTCTATTTTGCGGAATTTCATTTGTATTGATCTTTTAAATTCATGTAAATGATTCCATTCATTCTTCATTGCCCTCATTCAATCTATATTCAACAATTTCAAAAACCTTGCCATATTCAAATCCTTTCTGAAGTAAATAATTAGATATTTTGTTTTTCCTTTCGCTTTTGACGGATGTTTTTATTGCATTGTCCTTTTTTTTAACCTCTTCATAGAGTATCCGGTCATATTCCTCATCATTAATCTCATTTATGGCTTCCTGAATATATTCTGCTTCTATGTTTTTAAACCGCAATGCATATTCTATTTTTCTTTTTCCCCAGTGATTGAATTTTAACTTATCATTTGCAAAAGATCTGGCATAACGTTGATGGTTAATGAAATCATACTCCTTCAGGGAGTGGATCACCTTTTCCTGCTCTTCTTCAGGTACTTCCCACTGATTGAGTTTTTTACGAATGTCGAATTCGCATTTTTCACTTTTGGAACATAATCGTTGAGCCTTTGCAAGTATGTTATCAAAATCCATGGCTCATTTTTGTGCTTTGATCATTCTGTTTTTGTTATTGAGGTCTTTTTTCAGGCAAATTTCGTTAAATCCGTGCTTTTCTAAAAGCCTGACTGTTTCTTCACCCAGATATTCATTGATCTCAAAATACAGAAATCCGTTATCCACCAGATGTTTTCCGGCCAGATGGATTATCTTTCTGTAAAAGATCAGGGGATCTTCATCTTCTACGAAAAGTGCCTCTGAAGGTTCATAATTCAGTACATTTTGTGACATAAATTTTTTTTCAGAGTTTCTGACATAGGGAGGATTACTGACAATCAAATCGTACTGACCCGGCGGAAGATCGTCTTGCAGAATATCAGCCAGAATGAATCTGATGTGGACACCGTTCAGAAGTGCATTCTCTTTGGCAGCATCGAGGATTTCCGGTTTATAATCGACGGCGGTTACAATGGATCCGGGAAGGTTTTTGGCCAGGGCAATGGCAATGCATCCACTGCCCGTACCAATATCAAGAATGTTTTTCTTTTCAGAAGCTACATCTTTTAATACCCAGTCCACCAGTTCTTCGGTTTCCTGTCGGGGTATCAGGATGTGTGGCTCAATTTTAAGCGTAATATTATAGAATTCAGTTTCCCCTAAAATCTGTTGGATCGGTTTCTGTTTCTTGAGCTGTTTTGTTATATCTTCGATCTTTTTAAGTTGTTGATGGGTTATGGTTTGTTCCCGGTTTATAAGTAAGTCTGTTTTTTTTAATTTTACTACATGATGCAATATGATCTCAGTGAGGCTATTTATCTCTTTTTCAGGATAAATTTCATGAAGTTCATTTTTTATGTGGCTGATCACATGTTCTATGGTTCTGTTTTTTTCCATACATCAAAATTATAAAATTGACCCTTTTAGCGTATGACTGAGGATGAAAAATATATGAAGCGGTGCCTGGAACTGGCAGGAATGGCCAGTGGCAATACAGCTCCCAACCCCATGGTAGGTTCAGTGATCGTTCATGATAACAAAATTATAGGAGAAGGATACCATCGCTTTTATGGAGGGGCCCATGCCGAAACAATTGCCATAGATTCTGTGAAAAACAAAAAACGATTAAAGCATTCTACCTTATATGTCAACCTGGAACCCTGTGCCCACCATGGCCATACCCCACCGTGTTCCGAAAGAATTGTAAATGAAGGAATTCCCAGGGTAGTTATAGGAATGCGGGATCCATCTTCAAAGGTCTCGGGAAAGGGTATCAATATGCTCCGGAAAGGAAGTTGCCGGGTTGTCGAAAATGTACTGGAGCAGGAAAGCAGAGAGGTTAATCGGCGTTTCATTACTTTTCATGAAAGAAAACGACCGTATATTATTCTAAAATGGGCCCAAACCCTGGATGGTTTTATTGATAAAGTTCGTGCCAAAGACGATCCCATACAACCCAACTGGATTACCAATGAGCTGTCAAGACGGCTGGTTCATAAGTGGAGAACGGAAGAACAGGCCATCCTTGTGGGTGCCAATACCACCCTGAAAGATAATCCCCGGTTGACTGTGAGGGAATGGCATGGTAAGAGCCCTTTAAGGCTCATTATCGACCGGCATCTGGAAGTCAGTGAGGAATTTGAAATGATTTATGATTCCCAGCCTACAGTTATATTTACTGATACCAACAGCGATCTTTCAAAATCAAAGAGACTTTCCGAATATCCCACTGAAATCGTCAGGTTGAATTTCAGTAAAGACGTGCTAAAACAAATTCTCGGTTTTTTATACGACCGAAATGTAGTTTCCATGTTTGTAGAAGGTGGAGAACAAACCCTATCCGGGTTTTTTAGCGAAGGGATATGGGATGAAGCCAGGGTGTTTATCGGAAACAAGACCTTCCACTCGGGGGTGAAAGCTCCGGATTTCCCTGATAAACCAATTTATAAACAGGTAGAATTGTTGGAAACCCGGTTTTATACATTCCGTAATGGAGACTGATTGAGTTGGCAAATCATTTACAAAACAATACGCTGCCTGTTTTGTGAATGATATTGAATGGTAACCTGGGTATGGGGGTGTTGTTTTAATGGGAAAGGTTTTTAATTTTGTGAACCATGAATTCTAAAATCGGGTAAAATTGAAAAGATTACAATTGCTTCTGGTTTTAACTGCCGTATTGGCTTTTAATGTTTCTGTCAATTCCCAGACGATATCAAGAAACGCTGAACTAAGCCTGATTACCTGCTCACCCGGAAATGAGCTTTATTCTGTATTTGGGCACAGTGCCATCAGGGTTTATGATTCGACAACCAATACCGATTTGATTTTTAATTATGGAGTATTTGATTTCAGCACGCCCAATTTCTACTGGAAATTTATCAGGGGAAAGCTTCAGTACCAACTGGCCATTCAGGATATGGATCGATTTCTGCAGGAATACCGGATGGAAGGCCGTTTTGTAAAAGAGGAGAAATTTCTGCTTTCACAAAAAGAGAAAAGCCGGATGATTCGTTTTCTGCAAAGGAATTATCTGCCGGAGAACCGGTTTTATCTTTACGACTTTTTTTATAACAATTGTTCCACCAAGATTTGGGATATATTAAAATCTCACGTGGAGAGCGAACTGGAATTTGATACCAGTGTTTATAACCCGATATCTTTCAGGGATTTGTTGTATCCTTATCTGGAGACAGCACCCTGGGCCATGCTTGGTATTGATCTCCTTCTGGGTGTGCCTGCCGATAAAATTGCCACTTTTCCGCAACAAATGTATCTTCCCGATTATTTATCCCGAAACATGAGGCATACCCTGCGGTCTAAGTCCATGAACGGCCATAGAAGGGTATTGGGATCTCCATCTGTGATTCTTGAAAGAAATCCGGAAAGATCAAGCTTTAATGTACCTGTGATTAGACCTTTACATGCAGGATGGTTTTTGCTGCTTACAGTTATTGTACTGAGCTTTTTTTCAGGAGCAAAGACCAGGAAATGGTTTGACGGGATTTTCCTAACCCTTCTCGGTTTACTGGGCCTGGTTCTGATATTTATGTGGATGGCCACCGATCACCAGCAGATGGAATGGAATCTGAATGTCTTGTGGGCCAATCCGGTGGGCTTGCTTTTTATTTGGTTTGTTCTCAGGAAAAAGATGCGAAGCGCTTCATGGATATATGCATTATTGATGGTTATATCTGTGCTGACCCTTGTTTTCTGGAACCTCATTCCGCAGGATTTCAATAACGCTCTTATACCCGTCGTTTTGGCCATTGCTGTAAGAGGGGCCTTTCATTTTGCCGGGTTATGCTGTAAATCATTTATCCCGGATAAAATGAAAAAAGATTCAGCTCATTTTTAACCCGGGGTCTAACTGTTTTCCAGTTTATCAATTTTATCTCTTATGGTCCGGGCGCTTTTTTGCAATGCCTCAGTTTCCTTTTCATCAAGTTTAAAGGGCAGTGTAGCCAGCACGCCTTTACTGCTCATAAGATGAGGTAAGGATATGGTCACGTCCTTCACTCCTGCTATTTCTTCTACCGGCGTACAAATGGTAATGAAAGCCTTATGGTCGTGTTCTATGATATCGACAATTCTGGAAATGGCACCTCCAACTCCATAATAGGTAGAACCTTTACCCTGAATGATTTTATAGGCTGCGTGGCGCACCTGGTCATCAATATTTTTTTTGACCGAATCGTCAAATTTTTTGTTTCTGAGATCGGCAAATTCTTCAAGCGGAAGCCCGCCAATGTCAATGATAGACCAGGTCAATACTTCCGAATCTCCGTGTTCACCTATTACATAGCCATGAACATGGGCGGGATCAACATCCATATAATCACCCAAAAGCGTTCGGAACCTTGCGGTATCCAGTGTTGTGCCCGTACCAAAAACTCTTAACTGAGAAATTCCCTTTTTCCCGGCATGTTTTGCAGCCAGATGGGTCATAATATCAACGGGGTTGGTAGCTATGAGCATGAGCGCATCCGGAGCATACCGGATGACGTTGTCCATGATGTCCTTTAAGATGGAAGCATTTTTGTTCATAAGGTCCAGTCTGCTTTGGCCGGGTTTTTGAGCCACACCGGCTGTGATGATTACCATGCTCGAGCCCTTTAGGTCGGAATAATCGCCCGCGTGAACTTCTACATGATGTACGAAAGGACTTGCATGACTTATGTCAGCCGCCTCGGCTTCGGCTCGTTCCTTGTTTTTGTCTATCAGTATGATCTCGCTGGCACCTCCACGCAGCATGATGGCATAAGCTGCCGTTGATCCTACAAATCCACTTCCTATAATTCCTAATTTCATAATTTTTTGCCTTTTCTTAGCTGTTCTTCACTTCTTCTAACTGTATCAACTATAAATTGTTCATGTTTAAGATACAACATTTTGCACGGCTGATAAAATGATTGATTTTACCTTTTTTGTGGTAGCAGTACATACCTTTTTCACCATTCAATTGTAATGGTCCTATGGAAGGATAATTGTCATAAATGAATATAATTTTGAAATACCCCTAATAAATTAAGGGGCTATATAAAAATAATAATATAATTTTTAAAATACCCCCTTAAAAATTTGGTAATATAAAATATTGTTTGCATATTTGCCACATAATTATTTTCAACTTCAAATTTATATGCCATGAAAAGACATTACAATTTAATCAACAATGCAGTAGATGCTTTGCTTCCGGTTCTTTTCAGGCAATACTCTAATGCCAGAGAAGGGTGGTGTAGCAGAGAAGTTGTTATCAACATGTTACAATTCAATTACCAGAACGCTGAAAATTACATTAATTCTTCAGCCCATGTTGGTAATCAACAACGACAGCAGCACTGATGACTGAAGCCTTAGCTGGAATTCCCAACCTTGTGAATCCACAGGCCACCCATTAAGAACATTATTCTTCTTTATGAGCAAATCAGACAGAGTCTGGCAAACTTCAGACTAATATCCTGTCATTGCAATACCTGTCTCATTAATTTAATGGGAGTGGTAAACTGTAAAAGACTATTGATTTGTATTTCAAAGGATTGGTCTACGTGAATTCCGGCGTTTACAAAACAATTATAATGAGTTATTAATGAATATGTATTAAATCTATTAAAACAATGAATATCAAATTATTAATTAAAATTGTTCTTTTATCTGGTATGTTTTTACAGGTAACCTGTCTTTCAGCACAGGATAATAATACCCCATTCACAGCCGGGGGTGATTTTTATAGTTCTTATGTCTGGAGAGGAGTTTCCTTTTCAGGGCCGTCCATACAGCCCTATGTTGATTTTTCAACAGGGGGGTTATCCATTGGTGCATGGGGTTCATACGGATTTGATGGTTTTCAGGAATCCGACCTTTATGTTTCCTATGGTTTTGATTTTGGTTTATCTCTCGGATTGACCGATTACTATTATCCGGGTACTCCTTATTTTAATTACTCAGCCGATCAAAACGGTGCACACGGTTTTGAAGCCAATGTTGGGTATGATATAGCGGATTTTTCTTTTGCTGCCAATTATATGCTGAACCAGGCAGGATTGGCTGGTACTGAAGGAGGAGAAATGTATTTTGAACTCGGATATGCGTTTAGGGATGTGAATATTTTCCTGGGAGCGGGAGATGGCTGGCATTCAGCAGACGGCACCTTTGCACTGGTAAATCTGGGGTTAAGCACCAACCGCGAGATTACCATTAATGATAATTTTTCCCTGCCTGTTAACGGTTCAGTCGTTCTGAACCCTGACCTGGAGCAGTTTCATACAGTTATCGGATTCTCATTTTAACCATAAAACTTTGAAAAATTGAAAAAGATAGAAGCAATCATAAGGAAAACGAAATATGAAGAGGTTAAGCAAGCCCTTCATGAGATTGGTATAGACTTTTTTTCTTACTGGGAAGTAAGAGGAGTAGGAAAAGCTACCCAGGAGCGCATCTACCGTGGTATTAAATACGATACCAGTACCATTGAACGGATACTGATATCGATTTATGTAAGGGATAAGTTCCTGCAACCGACCGTTGACACCCTTTTGACCGTAGCCAGAACAGGTGAAATAGGTGATGGGAAAATCTTTATTTCAGAATGTCTGAATGCTTACCGGATCAGAACCGGGGAAGATGGTGACGAAGTACTGTTTATCAAAGGGGAACAGGAATAACAAAACAATTATTGAGGTAATATTTAAAATTTAACAATTATGGAAGATACATTAACAATAGACAGTGTAGCCAAAAATATTGAAGAAATAGCCATATCTACTGATACCATATGGGTGTTGATTGCAGCAGTATTGGTTATGTTTATGCAGCCGGGCTTTGCAATGGTAGAAGCCGGCTTCACCCGTTCCAAGAACTCTGCCAACATCCTGATGAAGAATATCATGGACTTCTCTTTTGGATCGTTGGTATTTTGGTTCGTCGGATACACACTGATGTATGGAGAAGACATAGGTGGTTTTATTGGGAAACCCGATTTATTTTTTAACAGTGATGCTGTAAACAGCATACCGGATAAAGCCAGCCTGATGTTTCAGACTGTTTTTGCGGCCACGGCAGCTACAATTGTATCAGGAGCAATGGCAGAACGAACCAAGTTCAATGCATATATTATTTTTACTATAGCCATTACACTGGTCATATACCCGGTTTCCGGACATTGGGTATGGGGAGGTGGCTGGTTATCTGAAATGGGCTTTCACGATTTTGCCGGTTCCACTGTGGTCCATTCTGTTGGGGCTTGGGTTGGTTTGATTGGTGCCTCCGTTTTGGGCCCCAGGCTGGGGAAATATATCAACAATAAGCCTATGGCGATACCCGGGCATAACCTGACTCTTGCAGCACTGGGCGTCTTTATACTGTGGTTTGGATGGTTCGGATTCAACCCGGGTTCGCAGTTGGCAGCCTCCAGTGAGTCTGATGCCATTGCCATATCCCATATTTTTATCACTACCAACTTATCGGCGGCAGCCGGTGCAGTTATGGCTATGATCGTGGCCTGGAAGCGCTACAGAAGGCCCATTCTAAGCTTTGCATTGAACGGTGCTTTGGCCGGACTGGTAGCCATTACAGCAGGATGCGATATAGTGAGCCCGGGCGGAGCTGTTGTTATCGGTGCTATAGCCGGATTCATCCTGCCATTCGGTGTTGAATTCATCGATAAAATATTAAAAGTGGATGACCCGGTGGGTGCCGTAACCGTACACGGAATATGTGGAGCAATGGGTACCATCCTTGTGGGTTTCTTTGCCACAGATGGAGGACTGTTATATGGTGATGGAGCTCAATTGCTCGGAATTCAGGCCGTGGGAGTACTTGCTGTGTTTGTATGGGCCCTGGCCCTGGCATTCATTCTTTTTAAAACCCTAAAGGCTACAAATGGGTTAAGGGTTGAACGAAGGGTGGAAGAGGAAGGATTGGATGTATACGAACACGGTGAAACCGCTTATAATATGTAAGCATTTGTTCATGTCTGTGCATAAAGGATATCCCGAAATAAGGCAAGTGAATGGTGTTTTCGGGGTGTCCTTTAATTATTATCCTGTCAAAACCATGTTTGCACCTAACCCGAATTATTCTTGAATAATGCAGGCTAAAGCTGCGGTAAGAATAATTCGGGTTAGATACAACCAATTTTTAAGCTATTTGAGAGGGAAGTTTTCTTCAATATATTCTTCCAGCTTTCCCAGCCCTTCCGGCATATTTTGCCTGGCAAAGCCAATGCGGAAATGATTGCCACTGAAATCGTATACCTGCGGGGGTAATAACAAGGCTCCTTTCTTTTCCAGCAGATCTTTACAGAAATCATTGGCATCCGTTTTACCTTTTAATCTGGGAAAAGCTATAGGGCCTGCTGTTGGCATATACCAGTCAAAATAGGTGTCATATTTGTTGAAAAAACGTTCCAACAGTTTAAGATTGTAGCGAATGATCTCCTGATTCCTCCTGAGTATCTGTTCCCGTGCTTTCAGTCCCATAAGAGCAAGAATTTCGCTGACTGGACTATTGCAAATGGTAGTATAATCCCGGAATAATAAAAACTCATTCATCCAGTCCTGATTTTTTGTGATCAGCCAACCGATCCGTAAACCTGGGAGGGCAAAGGTTTTTGACATGCCAAAAAGGGTAACGGATTGGTCATATAGATCGGCTACGGAAGGTAAACGATCTTCATCCTCGTATTCCAGGTATTGATACATTTCATCTGAAAATAAGATGGTGTCATTTTGTTTGGCGAGATCAACAATTTCTTGCTGAATTTCTTTTGAGATGGAAGAACCGGTGGGATTGTTCGGGAAATTGATGACAAGCATTTTGGTTTTATTACTGAAGAGTTTTTTAAGATCCTCGGTTTCAAAATGCCATCCGTTGCTGAATCTGGGTTCCCAGAATTTAACCTCACAGCCTGTTGAGCGTGCCACTTCATAGAGCGATTGATATCCCGGATAGGGAGTGATGATCTCATCCCCTTTTTTCAGCAAGGTATTCATGGCAATGAATATACCTTCTTCCGGTGCCAGCACAAGGATTTCTTCGGGTTTGACCGACCGGTACAAACCGGCAATTTCTTCCCTTAATTCGGGAAGTCCCTGTGTATCACTGTAGCCAAGAGCTAACATGTTCCACATTTTCATGGTTTCCCCATGAATCATGGAAAGCAGATCCTTGAGCGGTAACGGTTCGCAATCCGATGCACATAAGTTATACGATGCCGTAAATTCGTGGGCGGCAAAGTACCTTTCGAGTTTGAAGGGAGGAAATTGCATTTTTGGCGTAAAATAAAAAGAAATATATACAAATCAAAATTTTTGAGTTTATTTGATATGAAAACTTTGATTATGGCGAATTTTTTCAGATTAAAAAATATTGTTAATTTTCCAATGTTTATTTTTTTAACTGGATCATGAATAATTCGGATTAAATTCAATGATATGAGATTATTTCAATTACTTTTTCTGTTCGTACTGAGTATCCTGTTGATGCATTGCTCGAAGGCCCCTGAAAAAGAGAAGATTTCCCTGCGGGGAGAGTG
>JAGXLC010000109.1 GCA_018334875.1 Bacteroidales bacterium
TATTTTATCTCCAGCACCCGGTCCTTTTCCCGTCCAAAACCCTGAATTTCCAACCGGTTTTTATAAACGTTTACGATAGAATAGGAATTCTCCTCGGTATCCACCATACCTGTCATGGTCAGATAGTGCACGCCGTTTTTCATTCCATAATTTCCGTCGTGGTTATGCCCGCTCATATAGGCCCGTACGCAGGGATAATTTTCGAGCACCTGAATCACTTTTCCGGCATTCCATAGATTATGGGCATCCTCAGGATAAACGGGAAAATGACAGAATATGATCACCTTTTCTTTATTTGCAGTGGCTTTTTCCAGGACCCGATGAAGCCAGTTCATTTGTTTCTTCCCAATGGCACCATTCCATTCCGGCGATTCAATATCCTTCTGCTTATAATATTCGGTTGCTTCTTTATAGGAATCACTATCCTCAGGATAGGCATGAAAGCTGATGTCATTCCCGTCCAGCACAACAAAGCGCCAGCCATCCACTTCAAAATCGTAGTAACGGGAAGGCAGGTTCAGCCTTACAGGAACCTCCTTCTTGTATTTATTTGCAACACTGTAATCGTGATTGCCCAGAACATTGTGAACGGGCATTTCAAGTTGGTTAAGAATGGGCTGGATGGTGTCAAAGCTGTTGAAATCCCGGTCAATCAGATCCCCCAGATTAACCACATATTTCAGATCTAATACATTCAGATGATCTACACATAATTTTAGCTTTTTATCAGATAAAGCATATTCCCTGACGCCCTCACTTTGAACATCAGCATACTGGCAGTCGGCAACAACTCCAAACCGGAATTCCGGCTTTTCTTTTATAGGCCCATTAAACGGAACGTGATTAAGGAACACCAGTGCCATAATAAAAGTCAATAATAAGGTGATTAATTTTCTGTATTTCACTTGGATAACAGTTTGTTAAAGGTTTGAATTTCCAATTAATTTATATGTCAAATTCGCAAACTCTGCTTTTATCACCCTGGAACCCGCATGTTACTCATGTTCTTGTTGTAAGGTTTCTAGGTACAAGTTTCAAGGGTGCGCTTTCATGAAGCCCAAAGTTATCAATCCTATAATAAATCCTGTAAATATAATATTTTTCATGAGTTTGTGCCTTTTTTTTAAATTTATTTGACGTACCTTCGCATCTCAATTTTTTAAAACAAAATCATGCTGACATTTAACGCATTGGGCATTTCGCCCAATCTATTGAAAGGAACTGAAGAGCTGGGAATTAATACACCTACCCCCATTCAGGAAAAAATCATCCCTCTGGTTAATGAAACAAAAGATGATCTGGTAGGTCTGGCACAAACCGGAACAGGCAAAACAGCCGCATTTGGTCTGCCCATCATTGAGCAGATCAATACCGGTGAAAAATCGGTTCAGGCTTTGATACTGGCACCTACACGGGAGCTGTGCATTCAGCTTACAAAAGATTTGCAGGATTATTCGAAATACATCAAAGGGCTGGAGGTGGTGTCTGTATATGGGGGCGCCAATATTCAGACCCAGATCAAGGCGCTTAAGAAAGGAGCCCATATCATTGTTGCTACTCCCGGAAGGATGCTGGACCTGATGAAACGCAAAGCTGCAAACATTTCCGCAGTCAAAACAGTTGTGCTGGATGAGGCCGACGAAATGCTTAATATGGGATTTCGCGAAGAGCTGGACAGTATCCTGGAAAAAACCCCGGATGACAAGCGTACCCTCCTGTTTTCAGCAACTATGCCCAGGGAAGTGGCGCGCATTGCCAAAAATTATATGAGCGACCCCGTAAAAATAACCATTGGGAAGCAAAATGCAGGAGCGGAAAATGTATGTCACTATTATTACAAAGTGCATCCCCGGGATCGTTATCTGGCGCTAAAACGGATTGCGGATTTTCACCCGGATATTTACGGGCTTATTTTTTGCCGGACAAAAAGGGAAACTCAGGATGTTGCTGATAAACTGTTAAAGGATGGTTATAATGCCGATGCGTTGCACGGAGATCTATCACAGGCCCAAAGGGACTATGTGATGAAACGCTTCAGGGATAACTCGTTACAGATGCTGGTAGCTACCGATGTGGCTGCCCGTGGCCTCGATGTGAACAACATTTCTCATGTCATCAACTACAATTTACCGGATGACCTTGATGTATATACCCACAGAAGCGGCCGTACAGGGCGTGCGGATAAATCAGGCGTTTCAATTGCTATTGTGGATCAGAATGAGCAGAACAAGATAGCCCAACTGGAAAAGATCATCCACAAGAAATTCAAACAATTGCCGGTGCCAACCGGAGAGGAGATAACCAAAAAACAACTGTTCAGTTTCATCGACCGTATGGAGCATGTAGAAGTGGACGAAGATCAGATTGCTCCGTTTATGCATACAGTCAATAAAAAGCTGGAATGGCTGAGCAAGGAACAAATTGTCAAACACTTCGTTTCGCTGGAGTTCAACCGGTTCCTGGATTATTATAAAAATGCGGGCGACCTGAATGAGAAAGCAGAGGATAAACATACTTCCCGGAATAATAAGGATGGCGGCAAACGGAATGGTAAGGATCAGGTAAAAGGGAAAAACGGTTACGCACGGTTCTTCATCAATGTTGGGAAAAAACAGGGCATAACTCCCGGAAACATTATCGGAATGATCAATGACCATACAAAAGACCGGAAAATAAAAATAGGAGATATTGAATTGAAGGATAACTTCTCCTTTTTCGAAGTGGAAACAAAACACACCGACAAAATTTTGCATTCATTGCACAATAATACCTATAAAAGCAGACGTTTAAAAGTTGAAGTAGCCGGCGTGAAAGAAGGAGCAAGAAAAAAAGAGAAAGCCGGGAAAAAATAATATTCTTTACAAAAGTGTTGACATTGAAGACAAAAATTAAATCAGACTTTTTATATCAGCACATCAACAAAGAATTTAAGCTATTTGCAGGAATAGGCTTTGGTATATTCCTGTTTCTTCTCTTTTTCCAGCCCTTTACACTTAATAATTTTGATTTTAACAACCAAATATTATTCCTCCTGGGAGTTGGAGCCATCCTGTTCATGTTTATGGCAGTGGTGCGTGTTGGCTTGCCATGGTGGGTTGAACAGGCTTCCCGGGAAAAAGCCAATACAGTTTTGCAGCCTTATGTCAACGGATTCCTGATCTTCATTTTGAATGCCGTAGCGCTTCCTTTTTACCTCAGATATGTGGGGTCTGTTGATATCACTTTTTATGTCATTTTCAAGGTTGTATTTATCTGTATCATTCCGCCGCTTATCCTTAGGGTATACGATACTCTGGAAGCCCTGAAACAACAAAATGAATCCTACCTGGAAAAAAACAAACGATTGCAAAGTCTGGTTGATCAACTTAAAGAATTTAACCGAAACGAAACCATCACCCTTGTTTCCGAAAACAGCAGCGAAAAGCTAAATTTTCCGGTAAGTGATGTAGTGATGATCCGGTCAGCCGACAATTATGTTGAAATCGTGTATAAAGAAGGAGACAATTTTAAAAAACAATTGCTGAGAAATACGCTGAAGCACATTGAACACCAGACAACCCAATATGCCAGCTTCATTCGCTGTCACCGAACCTGTATCATCAACATCCATCACACCGAAAATCTGTACAGGAGACAAAACAGCTATTGGTTGAGCATTAAGAATTATACCGAGCAAGTTCCGGTTTCCCGTCAATATTTGATGTGGATAAAAGAAGCCATTCCTGCCAGGAAGGGGTGAATAACACCCACCCCATACTTTTACCACCTATCCGGATAAAATTTTATGTGTCCCATACTCTGTTCTGCTGCTCCCAACAACAAGAGTTTATTTTGATTCAGGTTGAAAAGGAGATATCTTTAATTCCGAGTTTAACCAATAAGTAAAAAGAATTATGAATGCATTATTGATCAACCCGCAATATCCAGCCACATACTGGAGCTTTAAGCACGCGCTAAAATTCATCTCCAAAAAGGCGGCCAACATCCCTTTGGGGACTGTTACCGTTGCTTCATTATTGCCTGATGACTGGAATAAAAAATTAATCGACCTCAATGTGACCGAACTAAAGGATAAAGATATTATATGGGCGGATTATGTTATGATCAGTGCCATGTCTGTTCAGACAGCATCTGCAAGGAACATCATTGACCGATGTAAGCAACTGGATACTAAAGTTATTGCAGGTGGCCCTCTGTTTACAGAGGAATTTGAACAATTTACCGATGTTGATCATCTGATACTGAACGAAGCAGAAATTACACTGCCCGAGTTTGTAGAAGACCTCAGGGCGGGTCAGGCCAAAAAAATATATCAGACGGATCAATTCGCCGATATCTCCAAAACCCCCATTCCTGATTATTCCCTTTTGGAATTGCAAAAATATGCAATGACAGGGATACAATATTCAAGGGGTTGCCCTTATGATTGTGAGTTTTGCGATATCACCGCTCTTTTCGGACGCAGGGTGCGCACAAAATCCCCGGAGCATATCATAGCTGAACTGGACGCCCTGTATCAAACCGGATGGAGAGGCAGTGTCTTTTTTGTAGATGACAATTTTATCGGTCATAAAGGGAAACTGAAAAAATATTTGCTGCCTGCCGTGATCCGTTGGATGGAACTGCATAATTATCCTTTTTCATTTACCACAGAGGCCTCCATTGATCTGGCCGACGATCCGGAACTTATGCGTATGATGGTGAGTGCAGGCTTTATCAAAGTTTTTGTGGGCATTGAAACCCCTGAAGAGGACAGTTTGGTAGAGTGCAACAAAATTCAAAACAACAAACGCGATTTGCTCAACTCCGTACACATCATACAAAAATCGGGCATGGAAGTGACTGCCGGATTTATTGTAGGCTTTGACAGTGACTCGTCCAATGTCTTCCAAAAGCAGATTGATTTTATTCAACGCAGCGGGATCATTACAGCCATGGTGGGGCTGCTGAATGCACCCCGGCTGTCAAAATTATACAAACGCCTGCAACGGGAAGGCAGAATTGTCGATACCTTTTCAGGGGATAACACCAACTACTCCATGAACTTTACACCGGCCATGAACAAGGAAGAATTGATGAACGGTTACCAGAAGATCATTCAGGGCATTTATTCCAGTAAATCCTATTATAGGCGGGTAAAGCTGTTCTTAAAAAACTACCGGCCTGATTTCAGGATGCGCACCAAGTTTGATTTCACACTTATTCTGGCCTTTGTAAAATCAATTTTGTACATTGGCATTCTGAAGAAGAACCGTAAATACTACTGGGACCTTTTATTCTGGAGTCTGTTCAGACACCCAAGAACTTTCCCCTTGGCCGTTACCTACAGCATCTATGGATACCATTTCAGGAAAGTCTTCCGTGAACTGACATAGACGCGTAAATGGTATTCCCGGATAAAGGAAAGCCAGGTGCATTAAAAAGAAAACCACCGGCGGCAAATAATCTGCCAGCCGGTGTTTTTTTATCTCAATTTTAGTCGAATTGGCTTAAATTCAACTGAGGATCCAGTTTGGAGTTGGAAAGATATATCTCATCCCAGGTTACTTTGCTTTCAGATATCCCGGCTTCTCTGCCCATAATCGCACTAAGTGTTGACCTGGCTCCTTCCCGTGCCTGATTCAGGTAACTGCCCGTGCGAATGCTGTTGATAAAGGATTTGACCTTGTTCTCATTGGCATCATGCAGGGATGATGAGAAAGCACCTGATGAAACATCTTCCTGTGATGGACTCTCTCCGGCTTTTAAAATTCCTGAATCCCATTCATTTTCCCCGGTGATATAAACGCCCCGGCTATAATGGGCTTCAGCCATCCCCTTTGTTCCGATAAAGCGGGCACATACATCACCAAAGGTGGATCCAATCTGGGTAGAATGGAGGCTTACATTGATGTTGCCCGGGTATTGATACAGCACCTGATAGTTGGACCATGAATCACCGAAATCAGGGCGACCTCTTCTTCCTCCCTGACCTACTGCCTGTATGGGCCGGCTGTTGATTGCCCAGTTGCATACATCAAGCTGGTGAATGGCCTGATCCAGTACAATGCCTCCGGACAAAGCGCGGAAATGAAAATGGTTCCTTATCCTTTTCTCGTCATACGACATCTTGTCAGACGATTCCACCGCAGGTGCCGAAGAAAGGTAATACAACTGTACATTGATCACCTTACCAATATCACCGCGTTGTATGCGTTTTACCATCTCCACATAGGGAGTGGCCTGGCGGATCTGAAACCCCACTGCAATGCTGACCTTGCCGTTCAGTCTTGCGCCAACCCGCTCGACCTGCTTGCATCCCGCTACGTCTGGAGCAACGGGCTTTTCACAATATACATGCTTGCCGGCATGAACGGCTGCTTCCATGTAATCCGCGTGCACATACGCGGGAGTTGAAATCAGCACGGCATCCACCTCCTGATTGTCCAGCAGTTTTTTCCAGGCCTCCGACCCCTGATACATATTCGATCTGGAAATCTTCGGAAAACCATTGTCGGAATTAAGCTGATCAAAGGTGCCCTTTTTCTTTTGAAGTTGATCCTCGAACAGATCAGCCATGGCAATAATGTTGATGTCCGTATGTTCTGCCATGGAAGAGAGTACAGCAGTGCCCCTGCCGCCACAACCGATAATTCCAAGCCGAACGGCCGAATTGGCACGTGAGCCAAAGGCTACCGACGGCGATACCATTGTCACTGCAGATATAGCCGCCGCATTTTTAAGAAAGGTTCTTCTTTGCATAACATAAAGTTTATAAATTAAACATGCTCATTTATTATTGGAAATTAATAAAATACTACCTCTAATCAAAATTAACAAAATCTGTTTTCAAATCATATTTCTGAGCATATCAAAATAACATAACGATCAAAACGGAAAATATAACCGTCAGGAGGTCTACGACCTTTTAAACAATAAGGGCATAGGATTTTGTTAACCTTAAAATGAACAAATCTTTTACAGATTTTAAATAGATTCTTTTTTTAAATTGCGCCCACAATCGAAAAAATAAATAATTCCATGTTTCTGAAGAACAATCATCGATATTTATTTTATAAACTTTTGGTTTTGCTGGTTTTTACCTTTCCCGCGGTTACCCATGCTCAAAGCACTGAAAACAAGGTGTTGAATGCCGTCAAAAACGGAGAACCTCCGAAAATAAACGGTATATTGGATGATCCGATATGGGAAAAAGCACCCGTGGCCACCGACTTCACGCAATACGAACCCTATAATGGCCGGGAGCCTTCTTTCCCTACAGAAGTAAAGATCATTTATGACGACCAGGGAATCTATGTGGGGGCAAAGATGTATGATCCCAATCCCGATAGCATTCTTACTGAGCTGGGGAAAAGAGATTTTGAAGGGCTGAAGCGTGTTCGCGGTTTAGAAGAAGTCAACGCGGATAAATTCAGCTTTTTAATAAATCCCTTTAATGATGGCATCAACATGATGGAGTTCACCGTATCTGCTTCGGGTGTGAAGTCTGATATCAAGCACATTGGTAGGGAGACCGATCATAACTGGGACGGCGTTTGGAGATGCGCTACGAGAGTTTCAGATTCCGGTTGGGTTGCAGAGATCATGATCCCTTATTCCACGCTCCGATTCCCTTCCGAGTTAAAACACCATTGGGGATTGCACTTCTTCAGAAATATCAAAAGATATAAAGAGTGGGATACGTGGAATCCCATTGACATAGAGCAGCAGGGCATTGTCAATCAGGCTGGCGAATTAAGCGGCATACAAGGTATTAATCCACCCCTGCGGTTGTCCTTTACTCCTTATTTTTCCACCTATCTTGAAAACCATCCGGAAGAAAACCGGTGGGTCAATGATGTACGGGGTGGCCTGGATTTAAAATACGGCATAACAGAGAGTTTTACTTTGGATATGACCCTGATTCCGGATTTCGGCCAGGTGCCAACCGAAGACCGGGTTTTGAACCTGACTCCCTATGAGGAGCGATATGATGAGAAAAGGCCCTTCTTTACCGAAGGAACGGAATTGTTTACCAAGTATAGTTCAGTAGGAGGGGGCGGAGGACCCGGTCCCGGAGGCGCAGAGTCGTTATTTTATTCCCGGCGCATAGGCGATGAACCGGCAGACATCGATGAGGTTGAATCCAAAATGGAGGAGGAGGAAATCATAAAAGAAAATCCCTCTGAAACCAGAATGATCAATGCCACCAAAGTCTCCGGAAGGACAGACAACGGTCTGGGGATTGGCGTGTTGAATGCCATGACCTCAGAAGCCAATGCCGTGGTAATTGATACGGTTACAGACGCATCCCGCGAGATCCGAACCCAACCCTTTACCAATTACAACATGATGGTGTTCGATCAAAACCTGAGGAACAATTCCTTTGTAAGCCTGATCAATACCAATGTTCACCATATCCGCGGAAACTATACGGGCAATGTCACAGGTGCCGCTTTTCAACTGGCCAACGAAAGCAATACCTATCAAATTTCAGGAAAAGGGGCTGTAAGCCAAAAATACATGACAAATAACCAATTCGGCCATTCATATAACGTTACCTTCAGCCGGACCAAGGGAAATTTTCAGTTTGAGCTGGGCCACAAGACCCAAACCGATACCTACGATCCCAATGACCTGGGTTATAACATGCGCAACAATGAATTTTCTCAGCAAATGGAGCTGGAATACAACATCTTTGAACCTTTCTCCATATTCCGAAGCTTGCACACCAACGTGGATATTGAATATTCCAGTCTCTATAAGCCCAGAAAATATCAGGAGTTTGAGCTCAGGTTGTTTTCTATAGCCCAGTTTCAAAATCACTATTTTACATTATTAAGGGCCGACTGGCAGCCAGAATCCCATGATTACTTCGAACCCCGGGTTGAAGGCTGGAGGTTCAAAAGGCCTGCGCAGTATTCAGCCGCTCTGTTTATAGGAACCGATGATACCGAGGACTTTAGTGTAAGGGGAGGAATAGATTACGGAAAATCTGCAAGATGGAATCAACATGAATACGGTTTTGATATTTCTCCCAACTTCCGGTTCAGCGATGCCTTTTCACTGAATTATCGGTTTGAATACGAGAAAGAAATGAACGACATGGGATACGTGGAAGACGAGCCCACCCAGGACGGGGATGTCTCCATCACCTTCGGAAAAAGAAACGTGACAACCCTAGAGAACAGACTGGAGGGCAGCTTTAAGTTTAGTCCCAGAGACTTGATAAATCTGCGGATACGCCATTACTGGAGAACCCTTGATTACTCGAATTTCTATCCCCTGCAGGAGAATGGGGATCTGGGGACACCATACGGATACGACAGGTACGGATCAAGTCAGGATCTAAGTTACAATGCCCTGACCGTTTATCTTCAGTATTTATGGCAATTTGCCCCGGGAAGCGAGCTCTCTTTTGTATGGAAAAACAACATTTACCATTTCTCTGAGGATATCCCGGACAGCTATCTCAGAAATCTGGATCAAACGCTTAACGCACCCCAGATTAACAGTTTTTCTCTGAAATTTTTATACTATCTGGATTATCAAAGCATACAAAGGGGGCTGCAACAGTTGTAACGGCACCGGAAGATCATCCTTCAGGGTGAATTTTACCGGCTTGGCCATAAACAATTGAAAGCTGGGCAACATTAAATAAAAGGAAAAAAATATAACGTTATGAAGACACAAAGAAAAACAGAAAAAAAAGGAGTGTTGATGACAGGTATGGTGGTTGCGTTCTTTATGCTGCTTATAGCGGGGAATGCCATACAGGCCGACAACCCCCAGGATACAATACAAGCCGCCAACCTTCAGGATACCACCCACGAAGATACCATTCAGGAAGAAGCACCCAATGTGTATCTGGATTGTCATTTTTACTGTGATGAAGATCACATCAGACGGGAAATTAGCTATGTAAACTATGTAAGAGACCGTAAGTATGCGGATGTCCATATTATGATCACCAGAGAACGTGCCGCAAATCAGGGAACAAGATATTCGGTTTACATGCTCGGGCAGAACGGATATGCCGAGCTCCAGGACACCCTGCGGTTCAATGTCGGACCGGATGAAAGCGAAGATGAAAGCCGGCAAAAAATGGTACATGCCCTTAAAACGGGTTTAACCTCGTACCTTATCAAAACCCCGCTCTGGCAAAATATGAGCATTGATTATAGAAAGCCCACTGCTGAAGAAAAGATAACGGATAAATGGAACTTCTGGATTTTCGAGGTCGGTGTCAACGGAATGATGAGAGGTGAAGAGTCGCAGGAAGGCTATGACTTTAGCGGAGAATTAGAAGCCAATAAAGTCACCGAGGACATCAAACTTGAATTTGAATTCGACGCCGATTATGAACGAGACATTTATCAGGTAAATTCAGAAACCATCACCAGCATACACCGTACCTACGATCTGGACGGACTTGCCGTATGGAGCTTGTCTGAGCACTGGTCAGTCGGAGGGTTTGGAGGCTTTTACTCTTCAAGATACCGTAATACAAAGATGTCATACCAGGCTGCGCCGGCAGTGGAATTTAACGTATTTCCATATGCCGAATCCACTACACGGCAACTTACCTTTCTATACCGACCGGAATTTTCATACGATGAATACGAAGATACAACCATTTTCAACAAAATCCGGGAGGACCTGTACCAGCAGACTTTGGCCATCGACTATGAAGTCAAGCAAAAATGGGGCACCATAGACTTTTCCGTGGACCTATCTAATTATTTCCATGACTTCTCGAAAAACCGGGTAAGCTTTCGAAGCTCGGTAAACCTGAATCTGGTTAAAGGACTGAACATTTATTTTAGGGGAGGCGTTTCACTGATCAACGACCAGTTGTCTTTGCCTAAAGGAGACGCCACTACGGAAGAAATTCTTACCCGGCAGCAGGAGCTCGCTACCAGTTATAATTATTATACCCGTTTCGGCATCAGCTATACCTTCGGTTCGATGTACAACAACATTGTGAATCCGAGGTTCTGACAAACTGCAGTAAGGTCAGGGATTATAATTGATTTACAGGTAAACAGATGGAAAAAGGAAATGTTATTGATGGTTATTAGGTTGTTTTACAGGAGTTTGACAGGAGTTTGATTGCCAGTCTGCCGACAGGTGGGTTTGACGAAAATGTCATTGATGGTCATTGATTGTATTCGCATACTTGCCTCAGTTTACGACTCATTTCGGTCGGATCCGGTTGCGCGGGGGGAGAGAAGGAATCTTGACCTCTTAAATGATCATTAATTGTATCCATAGAATTGCTATCTGGTTTGGCCTTCATTTACTTTGTGCTCCTTCGTGAATCTCTTTGTATCTGTTGTGGTGAATATTCCTTCAATATTTGAACCACAAAGGATCACCAGGGATACGCCACACACAAAGACCTGTATTCGAAAATAAATTCTATCGCGCGCTCTGACGAGGCGCCTGCATATCGGTGGGTTGATCTTTTTTATCGCTATTGGCCCTCTATGAGGGCGGTATCAAAGGTTCAGGACTTTATTTGTTGCAGAGCACTTTTTTTACTCCGAAATAATAATCAGTTAATAATAGGGATTTAAGCTACGGGCAGACCTTTTAAAATTTCAGAAGACCGGCTCCCCTCCCTTTTTCTTCAAGGGAGGGGATGTAAGGGGAGAGTACGCCCCCGAAAAGATTTGAAATAATCATCTAAATATTGGCAAACAGAACCATTTTATAGAAATATTCCCATTATATTTCGTTGAATTTGCCTATGCTTTAAGTAAACTTGCTATCTTGCCCCCGGCCAGGGGGCAGATAGCGATAGAAATGGCATACCACCGGAATTCAGGGCGCCTCGTCAGAGTGCGTAATAGATTTTTTATTCTTCTGCGCATAGATGGGTATTCCTGGCAACAGGGTTTATACAAGTACTTAACATGAAATGCTTTACTATTTTCCTCCGGTTCCTGATTTGACCACAATCCCGAGTTTCTCAAGAAGCTGGGGATTATCTCTGAAGGCAAGATGCGCCACCTTTTTATATTC
>JAGXLC010000110.1 GCA_018334875.1 Bacteroidales bacterium
GGGGAACCGATCCATCAGAATCCGTGTTTTTGAGATCAGGGTTTCTCAGAATCACGGATTTTTTAGTCCGGATCATGCAGGATAAATTTTTATTGAGCCTTTTTTTTGGTCGATCATAAAAGTTATTTGGTTAATACTTGAACCACATAGGCACATAGTTCACATAGGCTAACACATAGAAAGAAATATTGTGAATACAAAAATTTTTCATTAAGTAAACAATGAAAGTCAAAGAAGCTTATTTAAAACCTTGTTTTCTCAATTGCATGATGAATGATAAATCTATGTGAAATCCTATCTTTCCTATGTGCCTTATATGTGGTTCAAAAAAAGTTAAATGACTTAATTTTGAGAACGATACCTATTATCTGGTTAAAAGAAATTTGTTTGGGGCTAAGGCTGCGGTAAGAATAATTTGTATTAAACCAGGTCCCGCACAGCATCGGCAGCCTCCTGAAGGGTTATGGCAGATTTTACCTGCAATCCGCTTTCATCGATCAGCTTTTTGCCCTCTTCGGCATTGGTGCCCTGAAGTCTGACTACAACAGGAACATGGATTTCATCCAAAGCACCAAATGCCTCCGTGATGCCTCTGGCAACCCTGTCGCAGCGTACAATACCTCCGAATATATTGATCAAAACCGCGTTGACGTTGGGATCTTTCAGTATGATCCTAAAACCTGCCTCAACTGTTTCAGTATTGGCAGCTCCGCCAACATCCAGAAAATTGGCCGGATACCCTCCCGACAATTTAATGATATCCATGGTGGCCATAGCCAGACCGGCCCCGTTTACCATACAACCCACATTCCCATCCAGTTTGATGAAATTGAGGTTGTGTTTGCCGGCCTCCACTTCTGCAGGATCTTCTTCCGTGGTATCCCTTAAATCCATATAATCTTTGTGGCGAAATATGGCGTTGTCATCCAGGTTAATTTTAGCATCGGCAGCCAGAATGATATTGTCCGAGGTTTTAAATAAGGGATTGATCTCTATGAGTGAAGCATCGGTATTCAGATAGGCCTGATATGCTCTGATAACAAATCGAGCCATTTCTTTGAAAGCTTTTCCGTGGAGACCGAGTTTAAAGGCGATTTTTCTGGCCTGGTAGGATTGAATGCCCAATCCGGGGTGGACCTCTTCCTTAAAGATCAGATGCGGAGTTTTTTCTGCAACCGATTCAATATCCACACCGCCTTCGGTGGAATACATGATGATGTTCCTGCCTGAATCCCGGTTTAACAGGATCCCCATATAAAATTCTGCCGGTTCACTTTCTCCTTCGTAGTAGATGCCTTGTTCTATCAGTATGCTGTGTACTTTTTTGCCTGCTTCCCCTGTTTGATGGGTGATGAGATTCATGCCCAGGATATTTTCCGCATGCTTTTTGACCTCCTGCAGGGATTCGGCAATTTTAACACCCCCTCCTTTGCCTCTTCCCCCGGCGTGGATCTGAGCTTTAACTGCCCATGAGCCGGTGTTCGTCGCTTCCTGTATACTTTCTGCCGCTTCGATCGCCTGGTCTGCCTGATTGATCATAATCCCTTCGGGAACCGGAACTCCGTTGTCCCGAAGTAGTTGTTTTGCCTGATATTCATGGATATTCATTATCGGATGCTTTTTGCGATGTCCTTCTACGAAATTATGGAAATTTTGTGTATTCTCCATGCATCTACAAAACCTTACCCTCAATTTCTCCCCTGCAGGCCCTTCTCTTGATGCTTAAATTGCCCGCTGTTTTATTTAGAATATTTATAAATTATTTGTTATTTCGATAACAGTGTTATTAAAATAACAATATTATATTATATTTGCAGTTATGAATGATAACAATATAACAAAACCACGTAAACAGATTGCTGGTATGAAGGTATCCGAAATTGCCCGGCTCATAAACGCAAATATTGTATCTGACAGTGAGAAGGATATTGAGGTGTTCAAAGCATTTGCCTCAGATTTGATGAGCGATGTGCTCACACTGGAAACAGACAATACCTTGCTTATTACGGGCCTGGCCAATGTACAAGCCATTCGCACGGCAGAGATGTCGGATATCAACTGCATCGTGTTTGCAAGAAACAAAAAGGTGAATGAGGATATGAAGCAGGTGGCCGGAGAAAATGATATTGTGCTGCTTGAAACACCTTTTTCAGTATTTAGAACTTCGGGAATATTATATCAGGAAGGCATCAAACCCATATTTTGACTCATGGAATTTGAATATGAAATACAGGGAGGCGATTTTTCCAGGGCCGGTTTTGCTTCCAGTCACCTGAAAAAGATATTGAAGCAGATCAATATTGATCCCAAACTGATCAAGAAGATCGTGATTGCCCTTTATGAAGCTGAGGTCAATATTGTGGCTCACGCATATAAAGGAAAAATTAAGGTAACTATTGAGCCGGACCGGATTGATATGGATGTTTCTGATAAAGGGCCCGGAATTGAGGATATCGACAGAGCCATGGAAGACGGTTATTCCACTGCTTCGGAAGAGGTCAGGGAGATGGGGTTTGGAGCAGGTATGGGTTTATCCAATATAAGAAACAACTCGGATGAGTTGGAAATTAACAGTACAGTCAATCAAGGGACTGAACTAAAAATTGTCAAAAGATTAACTAAATAATTATGAATAAACAAGCTTTTCATCATGCATTGAAGATACAAAAGGAGATCTGTATCGGTTGCGCCCATTGCATGAATGTATGTCCCACGGGTGCATTACGGGTTCGTGAAGGTAAGGCGGTTTTGCTCGAAGAGAGATGTGTGGATTGTGGAGAATGTTATCGCGCCTGTCCCGTGGATGCAATTTCTGTTGAGCAGGACGATTTTAACCGGATATATGATTTCAGCTACAGTGTGGTTTTGGTTCCGGAGATTTTATTTGGGCAATTTCCGGAAGATGTGGATAAGGATATGATTAAAGAAACCTTACAGGAAATGGGTTTTAATGAAGTGGTAGAAGTGGAACATGCGGCTGAAATACTGAAAGACAGCACAAAAAACTATACACGGAATACAAGCCAGGAGAAACCGCTTATTTCTGCTTTTTGTCCTGCCATCGTGCGGCTCATTCAGGTGAGATTTCCTTCATTGGTGGCTCAAATTATTCTGCAGAAACCACCGCTTGATCTCACGGCCCTGTATTACAAGCAAAAGCTTGTCGATCAGGGTATTGATTCTGGTGATACAGGCATATTTTATGTCACGCAATGTGCGGCTAAAATAGCGTCGGTAAAAAGTCCGGTGGGCGATACCCATGCCAATATTGACGGAGTGATCAACCTGGATTTTCTTTATAATAAAATTTATTCTACGTTAAAAGCCCGGAATGATTCCAGGGAAGCTGCTTCACCCACCGACGAAACCCTTTCACCTGAAGGCGTTAAGTGGAGTCTTACCCACGGTGAGTCGGATAATTGTGAAGGCAGGTGTCTGGCAATCGATGGAATAAACAATGTGATTGAGATTCTTGAAAAGGTGGAAGACGGGGAAATGGATGATGTAGATTTCCTGGAACTCCGTGCTTGCGATGAGAGTTGTGCGGGAGGCATACTTAATCCTGCCAACCGGTTTTTGACTGTGGAACGCTTAAGAAATAAGGCCAAAAAGCTTAAAAAGGAGGAAGCATCAGGAAGAAAATCCGCCTCGGGGATCATTGACTATCAGAGCTACCTGCTGGAAAACATTGAACTCCATCCTGTCACACCCCGCTCCATAATGAAACTGGATGAGGATATGACCCGTGCGCTCAAGAAAATGCGCAAGGTGAAAGATCTGATGAACACGCTCCCGGGAGTTGACTGTGGCGTATGCGGTTCTCCGAGTTGTTCGGCGCTTGCCGAGGATATTGTGAATCATAATGGCAGTCTCAGGGATTGTATCTTTATACAGAGGAAATATGAACACAATAACCTTCAAAGAGCCGAAGATTCTTATGAAATCATGAAAAAAATATGGGGTAAAAATAAATTGAGTAACAATTATTAAAATATTGCTTTATGAAGGTGTCAGATTTGGTTAATAATTTAGGGTTGGTTGTATATAGTGGTAAGAAGGGTTTGGAACGGTCCATAAAAGGAGGGTACGCTTCCGATCTCTTGAGTGATGTGATGGGGAATGCAAAGGAGGGCCAGGTTTGGGTTACGTTACAGACCCATAAGAATGTAGCGGCCATCGCATCGCTCAAGGATCTTGCCGCAGTGATACTTGTAAAAGGGAATCGTCCTGATGAAGATACTGCGCAGCATAGTGATGAAGAAGGAGTGCCTGTTCTGGGAACCGATCAGAATGCTTTTGAGATTACCGGCCAATTTTATGAAAAACTGAAGGCAGATGGAATTATTTAGAGCGGATATGCATATTCATACCGTATTGTCTCCCTGTGGCAGTCTGGAGATGAGCCCGTGGAATATTATTTCCAGGGCTAAAGAGAAAGGTCTGGATATTCTCGGAATCACCGATCACAATTCAACGCGTCAATGTGAGGTTATGAAACAGGTGGGTGCCAGAGAAGGCATTTCTATTTTATGCGGTGTGGAGATCAACACAAGGGAAGAGGTTCATTGTCTGGCTTTTTTCGAACATACCCGGAATCTGGAAGCTTTTGAAAAGCTGCTGGATAAACACCTGCCGGATATTAAAAATGATCCTGAGAAATTCGGTTATCAGGCAGTGGTAAATGAGCATGAGCAAATACTGGATCAACCTGAGAAACTGCTCATCACTGCCATTGATCTGAATATTGAAGAGGTTGAAAATAAGGTTCATGAAATGGGAGGAATTTTTATTCCCGCCCATATCGATCGGATGCGCAATGGTATTATTGCCCAGTTGGGCTTCATCCCCGGGGCTTTGCAGTGTGATGCCCTGGAAATTTCCCCTTTCACCGATACTCGCAGCATGCTTGCTGAGCATGGCTATTTGAAAAAATATATGTTTGTGCGTGGTTCAGATGCCCATTATCCTGAGGATATTGGCAAGGGATATACTTTGTTTTCCGTTGAAAATACGGAATTTTCCGAGATAAGAATGGCTTTGGGCGGTATTAACGGAAGAAAAACCGAAATCGTATGAAGACTTTGTCGTATCACATGTTGGATATCGTGCAGAATTCCATTAACGCAGGAGCTGATTTGATAGAAATTTCTATCAGTGAAAACGATAAAGAGGGATTGTTTACCATTGTCATCGAAGACAATGGTGTGGGAATGGATGGGGAAACCCTCCGAAAGGCCATAGATCCTTGTTTTTCTACACGAAAGGAAAGGAGTGTAGGTTTGGGTCTGTCTTTACTGAAACAAAATGCCGAAAGAACCGGAGGAAATTTTTCAATAGATTCCACCCCGGGGAAAGGAACCCGTGTAAAGGCCGAATTTGTCAAGGACCATCTTGACTGTCCTGCCGAAGGTGATTTAGCCGGAACCATTCATCAGATGATTGTATTCAATCCCGGAAAGGATTTTGTTTACAGGCATAATAAAAACAGTGTGGGTTTTGAGATCGATTCCCGTCAGATAAAAGAGGTGTTGGACAATTTACCATTTCATCATCCGGAAATAAGCAAATATATAGAGGAAATGATACGGGAAAATCTGAATGAGCTGAGAGAAGAAACCGATATCGCTAATGAAACCTGCATCTAGGAACCTTCACAACAAGAACATGATTAATATGCTGGTTCCATGATAATACAAACAAAGTTTGTAAATTTGGCATGTAAATCAAATTAGAATTCAAAACTTTAACATACTGTTACACGAATGAATTATACTGACTGTTAAAATCCTATATATTATTTAGAATCCGTCTAAATAATATGTTAGTTTGATAACAGTGTTAAAAAAATAACAATAAATTGTATATTTGTGTCGTCAAATACATACATTACCCAAACATTCAATTTAAATATATTGATAACTATGGCAAAAATTAAATCTCTTGAAGACTTAAAAAAGAAAAAAGAGCATCTGCAACAAAAGGTAGATCTCCGGGAGCGTGCCGATCATCCTGAAAATTATGTTCAGATTAAGGTGGGAATGGCAACCAGTGGAATTGCTTCAGGTGCAAAAGAAGTGATGGATTATCTGGTGGACGAATTGGAAAAGCGAAATGTAGAGGCTGTTGTAACTCAAGCGGGAGATATGGGGTATAGCTATGCCGAACCCACCATTGAGGTAACAAAACCCGGGGAAGAACCCGTGGTTTTTGGCTATGTGGACACGAAAAAAGCGGATGAGATCATTGAAAAATATATTAAACGGGGCGAGCTGGTGGATGGTGTTCTGCCACAGAATTACAGAACAATTGATGAGGAATAATTAAAAACAGGAGGATTGATCATGGCGAATTATAAGATGCACTTGCTGGTTTGTGGTGGCACAGGGTGTCGTGCTTCGGCAAGTGATTCCATTTTGGAGAGTCTGAAACAGAAACTAGAGGAGAACAATCTGCAGGATGACGTGCAGGTTATCTTTACCGGATGTTTCGGATTCTGTGAAAAGGGACCCATTGTTAAGGTTTTACCGGATAATACCTTTTATACACAGGTTAAACCTGAGGATAGTGAGGATATTGTACAGGAACATCTCATCAAGGGCCGGCAGGTGGAAAAATTGCTTTACCAGGATCCGGAAACGGGAGACACCATTCACGACTCCAAGAAGATGGATTTCTATAAAAAACAGATCAGAATAGCCCTCAGGAATTGTGGCTTCATTGATCCGGAAAACATTGATGAGTACATTGCCCGGGACGGATATTTTGCCTTGGGTACTGTACTCAATGATATGAGCCGGGAGGAAGTGATCAGTGAAATGAAGGAATCCGGGTTAAGAGGCCGCGGCGGAGGAGGATTCCCTGCCGGTGTGAAGTGGGATTTTGCATATAAGAACGAATCGGATCAGAAATACGTAGTATGTAATGCAGATGAAGGCGATCCGGGGGCATTCATGGACCGCTCCATACTGGAGGGCGACCCCCATTCTGTACTCGAGGCTATGGCCATTTGCGGTTACGCCATTGGTGCTGATAAAGGTTTGATTTACATAAGGGCAGAATATCCCTTAGCCATCAGGAGACTTAAAGTTGCCATAGATCAGGCCAGAGAATATGGTATGCTGGGAGAGGGTATCTTTGATACGGATTTCAATTTTGATGTACAGTTGCGGTATGGTGCAGGAGCCTTTGTGTGTGGAGAGGAAACGGCTTTAATACATTCCATGGAAGGAGACAGGGGAGAACCTACATTTAAACCTCCTTTTCCTGCTGAATCCGGCTATCTGGGGAAACCTACAAACGTCAATAATGTAGAGACTTATGCCAATATTCCTGTGATCATCAACAAGGGAGCAGGATGGTTCAAAAAAATTGGCACGGAAAAATCGACAGGTACCAAGGTTTTTGCACTGGCCGGCAAGGTTAATAACGTGGGACTCATAGAGGTACCCATGGGAACTACCCTCAGGGAAGTGGTTTTTGAGATTGGCGGAGGCATTAAAGAAGGAAAGAAATTCAAGGCAGTGCAAACCGGTGGACCCTCCGGCGGTTGCCTCACGGAAGATCATTTGGATACACCCATCGATTTTGATAACCTGATTGCAGTAGGTTCTATGATGGGGTCAGGAGGTATGATCGTGTTGGATGAAGATGATTGTATGGTGTCGATAGCCAAATTCTTCCTGGAATTTACCGTGGAAGAATCCTGCGGAAAATGCTCCCCTTGCCGTATAGGTAATAAAAGGTTGCATGAATTGCTTGACCGGATAACCCAGGGAAAAGCGGAGAAAAAGGATATACAGCGTTTGAAGAATATGTGTCACGTTATAGCGGATACTTCGCTCTGCGGACTGGGCCAGACTGCTCCGAGTCCGGTGCTTTCAACCCTGCAAAACTTCTGGGATGAATATGTAGCTCATGTGGAAGACCAACGTTGCCCGGCCGGAGCATGTAAAGATCTTATGCGTTACGAGATTATCCCTGAAAACTGTGTGGGCTGTACCGCATGCGCACGCAAATGTCCGGTCGGAGCAATAACCGGAGAAAGGAAGCAGGTACATTATATTGATCAGGACAAGTGTATTAAATGCGGTGCTTGTCTGGAAGCTTGTAAATTTGACGCGGTAATCATAAAATAAGGATATAACGATGGAAAAAGTTCAATTGACCATAGATGATAAACAGGTAGAAGTCCCTAAAGGGACCACCATATATAAGGCAGCCAAAGAAGTTGGAATTGATATCCCGGTATTGTGCTATATGAATCTGGAAGATATCGGGATAGAGAACAAACCTGGTGGCTGCAGGGTTTGTAGTGTGGAAGTAGAAGGCAGGAAAAATCTTGCCCCGGCTTGCGCCACCGAGGTATACGACGGAATGGAAGTGAAAACCCATACCATGCGGGTTATCAATGCCAGGAGAACCGTGGTGGAGTTTATTCTTTCCGATCATCCCAAGGATTGTTTGACCTGCAAGAAATCGGGGAATTGTGAATTGCAGAGTCTGGCCATCCGGCTGGGTATCCGTGAGATCCCGGGACAGGAATACGCGGAGATGTCAACCTATAAAACCGATTATTCCCCTTCTATTGTAAGGGAGCTGGATAAATGCATTATGTGCAGGAGATGTGAGAAAATGTGCAATGAGTTCCAGACTGTCGGCGCTTTGTATGCGTTTAACAGGGGTTTTAATGCAGCAGTTGCTCCTGCCTTCGAGATGGACCTGCAATATTCCCCCTGTACCTATTGCGGACAATGCGTTGCAGTTTGTCCTACAGCCGCTCTGACTGAAGTGGACCATTCCCGTGACCTCATTGATGCCATTTCCGATCCCAATACTACGGTGATTGCCCAGACCGCGCCCGCTGTTCGTGCCGCCCTGGGGGAGGAATTTGGATATGAGCCTGGAACGCTCGTTACCGGAAAGATGGTTTCCGCTCTGCGCAGGCTCGGGTTCGACTATGTGTTTGACACCGATTTTGCTGCAGACCTGACCATCATGGAAGAAGGAACGGAAATGCTCGACCGGCTGTCCAAATACCTGGATGGCCATAAAGATGTGCAGATGCCTATTCTGACATCCTGTTGCCCCGCATGGGTTAATTTTATCGAGCACCACTTCCCGGATTTGAAAGATGTACCTTCTTCGGCTCGTTCTCCCCAACAGATGTTTGGGTCGATAGCAAAAACTTATTTTGCCGAGCAAATTAATAAGAAAAGAGAGAATGTAGTTGTAGTATCCATTATGCCTTGCCTGGCCAAGAAATATGAAAGCCAGCGCGAAGAGTTTAAAGTGGATGACAACCCGGATGTGGATTTTTCCGTTACTACCCGTGAACTGGCCCATCTGATTAAAGAAGCGAACTTTAATCTGAAGGACATGGAAGATCAGGATTTTGACCGGCCCATGGGTGAGTCTACCGGTGCCGGTGTGATGTTTGGAACAACCGGGGGAGTGATAGAAGCTGCTACCCGTACCGCTTATGAATGGTACACAGGTAATGCTCTTGACAACAGTATTGTGTTTGAACAACTGCGGGGATTTGAGGGTATTCGGAAGGCTACAGTGGATTTCAAGGGGACAAACATCAATATTGGCATTGCACACGGATTGGGTAATGCAAGAAAGCTTCTTGAAGCAATTAAGCAGGGAACATCTGAATTCCATGCCATTGAAATCATGGCTTGTCCCGGTGGATGTATCGGTGGAGGAGGACAACCCTTACACCATAACAATACGGGCATCCTTAAAGCCCGGCAACAGGCAATATATGAGGAAGATAAAAACAAACCGATCAGGAAATCCCATGAAAATCCTGAGATTAAAAAACTATATGAGGAATATCTTGGGAAACCCATGGGAGAGAAGGCTCATAAGTTGTTACATACCCAGTATTTTGATTTGAGCCGGAAAATTGAAATCGAATGATTGATCCATTTAAAATCAGGAGGAATAACTCATGTCCAGAATAAAAGTCAAGTTAAAAGAACAGGATCTGAAAAAGATACGAGAAATATGCAGGGCCCATGACAATGAGCCGGGTGACCTAATCAATATCTTACAGCAAATCCAGGTGCATTTTGGTTATCTTCCCGCTGAAGTTCAGGAAGCGGCAGCCAATGAACTGGGTATCCCAGTGGCGAAGGTCTATGGTGTGGTTACTTTTTACTCATTTTTTACCATGATCCCACAGGGAGAGCATCCCATCTCCGTTTGTACCGGTACTGCCTGTTATGTAAGAGGAGCCGATAATGTGCTGCAGGAATTTAAAAGGCAACTTGGGATAGAAGTTGGAGAATCCACCAATGACGGCAAATTCAGTTTGAATTGTCTGCGCTGTGTGGGCGCCTGTGGACTTGCACCGGTTGTGCTGGTCGGAGATAAGACTTACGGAAGGGTTGCACCCGACGGCGTGAAAGATATCATTGCAGAATATAAGAAAAATGAAGAATAGATTCTGATTTTGGGTTAGGGGTCCACTGAAGCCATTCAGTGGTTAAGGAAAAGGCTGCAGATATTCAACTGCGGCCTTTTTACATGTATTATACTATAGCACAAAAGAATTTATTAAACCAAGTATCCTATATTACTGCCGAACAATAGGGTTTGGGTTATTCAAAAGGACTTGTTTCTGGCGAATAAATGGATTTCTTTTGTCGGGTAACCCATTTTCCTGCGGAAATTATGGGTGTCTTGCCTCAGACAAGCCACTTTTCTGTGGAAATAATGGTTTCCTTACGTCGGGTAACCCGTTTTTCTGCAGAAACATGGGATGCCAAACACCCGATACCCTATTTTTCTGCAGAAATATGAGATTTCTAACATCAGGCAAGCCACATTTCTATGGAAATTGGGGATGCCCGATGTCGGGTAAGCCATCTGTCTGTAGACACAAGAGATTTCTGACTTTGGGTAAGCCATCTGACTATGGAAATTTAGGATTCCGGGCACCGGATATGGCCCCTTACCGCGGAAATGTTTGATTTTTCACGTAAGGTAACATGTTTCTCTGTAGAAATCCGGGTTACTTTACATCAGGCAAGGCACTTCACTGCAGAAATTTGAGATTTCTAAAGTCATGTAAACAGAAGTTCTATATTAATGCAGTAATTAATGATTTTTATTCTATAATCAGTTGTTTGGTATAGATATCCTCCCTGGATCGGAGACGGAGAAAATAAACTCCTGCCTGACTTTCCGGGATGGTAACGGTATGGTTTTCGTTAGCCTCCATTTTGTGGATCTTTTCGTTGTAAATCCGTTTCCCTTCTATTGTGAAGAGCTCCAGGTGAACATCCCTGTGAATTTTATTTTTAAAGACAATACTGAAACGTCCGGATGCAGGATTGGGGTAAACGTGAATATCCCCTTTATTAAAGGTGGGTTCATCTATACCAACTGCCGTGCCTTTGACTTCTATTGTAAATTCTCCTACTACTCCGCCGGCACTGCCATCCATCTGAAGCCAGTAAGTTCTTCCTTTAACGAGGTCTTCAAGGTCCATTATGGCAGCGGCAAAATCGTCCTCTTTTTCGAAGTAATCGTCATTGGCAGCAAGCAGGGTGTATTTGGTGGTATCTCCGGATAGTATGTCGCTGCATTCGCTTTCAATTTCGTAAAGGGCAATCTGGGTATCCAGGCCACTGGTAACAAAGGAAACCGTTCCGGTGTCCGATGGCATGGTGAATTTAAACCATACTGTATGCTGAAGACCGCCCTCAGTGCACCATTTCATGGGTTCATTGCAGGAATTGTCTCCGGTAGTATCTGGTAATGGTTCATTATCCTGCACGGTGGCGTACTTATTGGTAAAAGGCCCGTTCGTTCCCGCGGAAATTTCAAAGGCATCACAAACATCATCGTTTTCAGGGCCCAAAGAAAAAGCAACCTGGATTGAATCGGAATCGGAGCATTGGCCTGAAGTTCCGGTTACATAAAATGATAGGGTGTCTTTCGTTTCCCCGTCATAGGTAACCCGGGCTGTAG
>JAGXLC010000111.1 GCA_018334875.1 Bacteroidales bacterium
TCATAATATCTATATCTCTGATCTTTCTGTCGGAATGGCCAATGAACGGTTTGGTTATAAGTTCACCATGGTATATATGCGGCCCGCCGAATCTGCAGTTGAGTATTCCTGCCATCGCTGCTTCAGGATAGCCTGCGTTGGGGCTACTATGCAGCGAACCGTATTTTAGAATGAAAACAAAACTACGTGGGCTGGCGGTTATAAGAGCCATCATGCCTGCGGTTATTCTTGCCGGCACAAAATTTAACACATCGTCTGTGCGGGCTGCAAACCAGCCAAAATCACCGTATTTTTCTGTCTTGTATCCGATCATTGAATCTATGGTATTGACCATTTTATAAATGAACATAAGCGGTATCCCACCTATAGCATAATAGAAAAGTGGGGCGATGACCCCATCGCTGAGATTCTCAGCCAGGGTTTCCAGTATCGCAGTACGGACTTGGTTTTCTGAGAGATTCGAGGTGTCCCTTCCTACAATACGGGAGAGATGTTTGCGTCCGGCTTCCACTCCTTTATTTTTAAGAACTTTGGTGGCTTTTAATGCTTCTTCAATGAGGTTGCGGTTTGCAATTCCGTAAAAAACCAGTATGGAGGCTACCGGATAATATACCATGAATGTTTTTTGTGCCAAAAAGATCAAGCCCTGGAAAAATACGCCTGTAATCACTATCAGTAAAATGGTAATGATTGCTCCTTTAATTTTCCGGTTCGTGCCGGAATTGAATTTTTGCTCCGTTACAGCGATGGCTTTTCCAAATACACGAACGGGATGCGGAAGCCACCGGGGATCTCCGATAAGGGCATCCAGCAATAAGCCGGTAATTAGGGGGATGATTATAAACAGCTCACTGTCCATTGTACAATGCTTTTAAACAGACGTTCAAATTCTCCGTCAACAGTTTGTTATGAGAGGGTTTCTGAACGGCCAAACGGATGTACTTTTCATTCAGGCCTCTGAAGTTCGAGGCATCCCTTATAAGTAAGCCATAATGTTCAACCAGAAGATCCTTGAGTTTGCCGCTGAATCTTCCGTTTAATCTGACAAGGCAATAGTTGCAATCCGAGGGTATAACTGTTAAAAGAGGTTCCAGGGAAGTCAATTGATGTTGAAATTGCTGTGAAGCCTTCTTTACTTTTTGTTTGTCAGGTTTCAGTTGGTCATAATGCTCAAGAATATATTGGCCGGCTTTTTGGGCCAACGTATTGACGTTCCATGGCATTCTGTAACGGCGGATTCTTTCTGTTAAACATTGCTGACCCAGCAGGTAACCCAGTCTTAAGCCTGGAATTGCAAAGCTTTTGGTAAAGGAATGTACCACAAGTAAGTTTGGGTATTTCTGGATCAGGGGAATGACCGATTGGAAAGAAGCACACAGTTCACCATAGGCTTCATCTACAACAAACAGGGTATCCGGATAATCCGTAAGGATTTGTTCCAGTTGCTCAAAGGCCGGTAACTTACCATCCGGATTGTTGGGATTGCCCAACCAAACCAGTTCGTTTTCATGTATGTGCCTTTCCCATTTTTCTGAATGGTTTATAAAATTGATGCTGTGCTCATGAGTTTTACATGCATCTTCATACTCGGAGAAGCAGGGGATTAAAATTGCTGACCGGCTTTTCCGGTAGGCCTGAGCAATTAGGTAAAACGCTTCCGTCGAACCATTGGTTACCAAACAGTTTTCGGTATTCAGACCATGAAACCGGGCAATTTTCCCCTGTAGTGCTCCCGCTTCCGGATCAGGATAATGATCTACCAGGAAAAGTTGTTTTTGAAGGTACTTCAACAACTCTGGCGGAGCTCCTTCAAACCAAACGTTGGAGCTAAAATCAGCTACGATGGAACGGTTGTAGTTATGAGAATCGCTGCCGTGTCCGTGGATCATACTTATTCCATTAAGGTTTGGTATATATAATTGATATCGGTATGCTCCCTCACCAGAGCTGCAAGTTTATCGTACTGTTCTTCCTTGTAGGCAGCATAATCAAATGAAGTTGATTGAAGCCCGGAAGTTCCGTTCTCGCTTAGAATGTGGTTGATTACTTCCTGATTGTCGAAAATACCGTGAATATAGGTACCCCATGTTTTGTAGTTCAAAAAATAACCGTCATTATGGTTTTTATCAGTGATGCATAGGGGTTCTCCGTTCTGATGGTTTGTTTCTCCCATATGAATCTCGTAACCTTTGCATTCCATACTGCCCCCAAGAAAAGAGAAGGTACATTGTTCCGTAGTTTTCTCCTGTGATAAGGTTGTTTCCACGGGTAGAATCCCCAACCCCGGAATGAACGCAATATCGCCTTCTACATGATAGGGATCGGCAATGGACTTACCCATCATTTGATAACCTCCACAGATGCCATATACGGCTTTACCAGCCTCGTGATGCTTCTTAATGCTTTTAGCCAGACCCCGTTTTCTTAAATAAAACATATCCGATATGGTGTTTTTTGAACCCGGAATGATCACTATATCTGCATTGTCAAGGTCATCGGGATATGCGGCATAGTATAGATGAACTCCGGGAGTCCTTTCCAGTACATCAAAATCAGTAAAGTTCGACATATGGCGAAGCAGAACAATCGCTATATTAACTTTCCCGGCGGAGCTTGCTCCTTTTTTATTTTCCAGAACCACGGAATCTTCCTCTTCGATATGGATGTCATTGAAATAAGGCAGGATGCCTACAACGGGGACACCTGTTAAATTCTCCAGTTTTTGTTTACCCGTTTCAAACAATCCCGGATCACCACGAAACTTATTGATGATGATTCCTTTTATCAATCGTCGTTCTTCAAGGGGCAATAATTCAAGGGTTCCGTAGATGTTTGCGAAAATACCACCTTTGTCAATGTCTGCTATCAGGTAAGTAGCAGCCTTTGTTGCAACTGCCACGTGCATATTGGTAATATCCTTGTCTCGCAGGTTCAGTTCGGAGATGCTCCCTGCTCCTTCAATAACTATTGGGGCATAATCGTTTTCCAGCCTTTTGTAGGATTGCATAACTTTATCAAATAGCCGATACCGGTCAGTAGAAGAAAAATAATCTGATGCCGACCGGCTCCCAATGGGTTTTCCGTTTAAAACTATTTGGGATTCTAAATTATTACTCGGCTTCAGAAGAACTGGATTCATATCACTGCGGCAGGAAACACCACAAGCTTCTGCCTGCACAGCTTGGGCTCTTCCAATTTCCAATCCTTCGTGGGTCGCATAACTATTCAGCGACATATTCTGTGCTTTAAAAGGAGCGGGATGATGATCATCCTGTTTGAATATCCGGCAAAAAGCTGTATTGATAATGCTTTTTCCGACATCAGAGCCTGTTCCTACAAACATTATCGGCCGCTTTATATGGGCTGGCTTGGACATATATGGTCTAATGTTTAATGATATCAAAATTTTATACTTAAAAACCGGAAAAAAACAACATGTTACTTTTTATGTAATCTGAACATGGAAGTTATCACCTCTGCCGGTGTATGATGCTTTGAATTATTGTTTCTCAAATAATTGATGCATTGCCTGGATATCTTGTTGATGATGCTATCGGTAAGCTCTTCGACATGATCCATCTGATGGTCCGGAATTTTATCTTTATACTTATGCATTTCCCTCTGTTTTACAGAAGTAAGATAATCCTGAAAACTTGAAAAAACCGGGGAAAGATAATTTATCTTCAACCAGGAATAAAATTCCTCTATTTGTTTGTCAATGATCTCGTCGGCCTTTGGAATGCTTTCGTTTCGTATTTTTAATACCGATTCATTCTGCTCCTGCAGCGCATCAATTGTGATCAGATTGATTGCAGTCAGATCTTCTACTGATGAGGATACATTTCTGGGCACCGAAAGATCTAAAACAATCTTTGGGCTGTTCTGGTGAATATCTGAGAAAGGCTCTGTAGTAAGCGTGGGCTTTGTTGCTCCGGTAGCCACAATAATTATTTCAGAGTCTTCAACTTGTTTTTTAAGATTCTCAAGTTCATCATAATTGCAATTATATTCACCGGCAAACTCTTTTGCCCTTTCGGGAGTTCTGTTAACCACCGTAAGTTGTTCTGGTTGGATATGTTTTAATAAATTATCACATGTATTTCTTCCTATTTCACCAACACCAAACAATAAAACCCTTGAATTCCCAAGATCATTTGCATGATCCCTGATGTATTGAACAGCGGCTCTTGATATGGAGGCAGCCCCTCTGCTAAGGGATGTTTGGGTTTTAATTTTTTTGCTGGCCTGGTTTACATATTGTATCAATCGTTCGGTAAAGGTGTTGACCATATCCGAGTCATACGAATTTTTGAAAGCTTGCTTTAGCTGCCCGGCGATCTCCAATTCTCCCAGTATTTGCGAATCCATTCCGGTTGCTACTCTGAAAACATGTTTTACGGCCGTGTGCCCCTTTTGAAAATAACAGTAGGAAGTGAATTCTTCAAGGCTAGCCTGGCTGTATTTTCTGAAAAGGTAAGCTATCAATTCACTATTTTCTGTATAGGCATATATTTCTGTTCTGTTACATGTAGAAACCGGAATTATGGAGCCAACACCACTTGTTTTTCCTTCCTGAATGATTTTGTATTTTACTTCTTCTGAGAAATGAAATTTTTCCCGTACATCTACGGGACATGTTTTGTGACTAACTCCGATGACAATGAATTGCTGTAAAGATTGTCGTATCTGCTGTTCCATTATTTAAACTTCTTTTAACCTAACAAAGATAACTATTTTTTATTTTTGCCAAATCATAAAAATGCGCTTATGAATATAAGCATTCTGGGATGCGGATGGCTGGGGTTCCCTCTGGCTAAGTACTTGATGGATGAAGGTTATCTGGTTAGGGGATCTTCTACAAAAAAGGATAAATTGGATATGCTGGGCAACCATGGCATCATTCCCTATAAAATAGAATTAATGCCTGAATACAAAGGGGAGAATGATTTTCTTAACAGTGAAATTTTGGTTATTAATTTTCCACCTCCCAGGAATCGGAATGACATTGAAACCTATCTGAAGGCTCAGATCGATTCGCTGATGAAAAAACTCAGTCATTCTCCCGTTCATCGTGTTCTTTTTGTTAGTTCAACTTCGGTTTATCCGCCCCTGAACCGTGAAGTATATGAGTCGGATGCACAGCATCCTGCCAGGGATGCTGGAAAGGCATTATTGCTGGCCGAACAGATACTGAAGGAAAATCCTCAGTTTGAAACTACCATCATTCGGTTTGGCGGCCTTATAGGATATGGGCGAAATCCGGCCCGGTTTTTGGCTGGCAGAAAAAATCTCAGAAACGGTGATGCCCCGGTCAATCTTATACACCGGGATGACTGTGTTGCCATTATAAGCAGGATCATTGAAAAAGACAAATGGGGTGAGGTATACAATGCATGTACCGACGCGCATCCAACAAGAAGGGAATTTTACACAGAGGCAGCAAAAAATGCAGGATTGTCTTTGCCGGATTTCAATGATTCTTCAGAACTGTCTTTTAAACTGGTGAATTCCGATAAGTTAAAATCCGATTTGAATTATCGGTTCCATTATCCCGATCCAATGCAATGTATATAAAGATAAGCTGGCTTGAGGAATAATACAAAGTTACATTGAATTATCAGGTTTTTACCTTAACCTGAATTTTAGGTTATAACAACAAATCATTATGAGTTTACAAGCAATTTTACTTTGTGGGCATGGAAGCAGAAAGAAAGAAGGTGTTGAGGCTTTGGTACAATTGTCCGAAAAAATGCAAAAGCGGTATGATGAAATAAAGGTAGATTATGGTTTTTTAGAGCTGTCTTCTCCTACCTATTATGATACGATCCGAAAATTATACGACCAGGGTATCCGTGATATTGTAGCCATTCCCGTATTTTTGTTTACGGGCATTCATCTGAACTATGAGATTCCCGGGCTTATGAAACAATATCAGAATGAAATGGAGGGATTGAAAATTACATTAACTTCAAATATTGGGATCAATGAGGAACTGATTCAGCTGGCGGAAAAAAGGATTATTGAAGCAGAATATGCAAAATACAGAGAAAGTCTGGATCATAGCAATGATATTTTGCTTACTGCGGCGGTGGGCAACTCCCTGCCGGAAGCGAATGCGGAGGTTGCCAAATTGACCCGCCTGATCTGGGAAAAAATCAACTTTGGTTTTTCTCAATATGCTTTCAGCAGCAAATTAACATTCCCCTCCGTTGCTCAAACACTACAAATAATTAAAAATTGTGCTTTCGGCCGGATCGTTGTTTTCCCTTTATTGCTTTTTCCGAGCCTTCACCTGGATAAGATCTTTATGTCCGTCGAAGAGTTCAGAAAAGAGAATAAAAAGGAGGTGGTATTTGCCGAGCCCTTTGGAGTTGACGAGTTTCTGATCGATATTCTGGTAAGACGACACAAGGAGGTTTCCGGGAGCTAAAGCAGGAAATCCGAAATCCTGCCTCCAGGATGGCTTTATGACCGCTTCCACTCCGTGGATTTAACCCAGTCCACCACAAATTTGATGTTCTCGGGTGGGGTTTCGGGCCTGATGCCATGGCCAAGGTTGAATATCCATCTTTTTTCATTCCTTCCGAATTCAATATATTCTTCCAGCCTTTTTCCGATCTGCTTTCGATCGGCAAGCAACAAACGGGGATCGATGTTTCCCTGCAATCCCATATGTTCATCCTTTCTATTCCGCATCATGCTGATGGGTGTTTGCCAGTCAATTCCGAGATAATCGCCAAATGAAAGGTCCATTTCCGTATATCCCCTACCAATGCCTTTGGGGAAGAATATCACCGGGACATTCTTTTTGCGTATGCCCTGGATGATTTGTTGCACATATGGCAGACACAGGTTCTTGTAAACAGGCCAGGGCAAAGTCCCGGCGTGGGTGTCAAATATCTGGAAAACATCGATACCCGCATCTATCTGGGCCGAGGCGTAGTCAATGGTCATATCCGTAATGGTTTTCATCAGCTTATCGAAAGCCCCGGGTTTTTCATACAGATATCTGGCTACTTCAGGAAAATCATTTTTGGAGCCTTCACCCCTTAGCATGTAGCACAAAAGTGTGAAGGGGCCTCCACAAAAGCCAATAACCGGGATGTCTGCCGGTTTTTCCTTTTTTACCAGTTTTATGGTGTTGGTTACCGTTTCAAATTTCTCTTTGTGGCTTGAAAGGAGTTGCTGGGGATCATCAGCCTCCGCCAGTGAGAAATCAAGCCTGGGGCCGCCTGCAGCGAAGGAAGTCTTCATCCCCAGGGCCTCGGCAATAATCAATATGTCGGTGAAGATAATGGCCCCGTCGACACCCAGTTCCTGCAAAGGTTCCAAAGTTACCGAGGCAGCAAGCTCAGGTGTATTCATAATTTCCTGGAAGGAATACTTTTTCCGCAGTTTTTGGTAATAAGGAAGGGTTCGTCCCGCCTGCCGCATAAACCAGACAGGGGGACGGGCATGAGGCTTTCCTTCTATGGTATCTAGTAAAATGGAGCTGTTCATGAGTTGATTTCCTGTAATGCTTTGTAATGGGCCTCCAGAAAGGCTGAAATATCATCGTCGCTATGAGCTTCCGAAACAAACATGCATTCAAATTGTGAAGGTGCCAGGTAAATCCCTTTGTTTGATATGGACCGGAAGAATTCTGCATACCGTTTGGTATCCGAGGCAGATGCCGACTCGAAGGAGTTTATCTGCTCCTTTTCATTAAAAAACAAAGTCATCATAGAACCAACACGGTTTACTGTTCCAGGTATACCGTTGTCCTTTATGTTTTGCTCCATACCCTCTGCTATCTTTTTTGATTTGCTTTCCATATTTTCGTAAAATCCTTCTTTGTTCAGTTCGTTAAGCATAGCTTTGCCGGCATTCATGGCCAGCGGATTCCCCGAGAGTGTTCCCGATTGATATACCGGACCGGCAGGCGAGAGATGCTCCATAATTTCTTTGCTTCCGCCGAAAGCACCTACAGGTAGCCCTCCCCCGATTATTTTTCCCAGGATTGTCATATCGGGTGTCACGTCATAATATTCCTGGGCTCCTCCACGGGCAACCCTGAATCCTGTCATTACCTCGTCAAAGATAAGAAGGGACTGATGTTTCTTTGTGATTTTCTTTAAGCCCTTGAGGAAAGAGGGATCTGGCGGCACGGTGCCCATGTTTCCGGCTACCGGTTCCAGGATGACCCCGGCTATGTTATCGCCATACTGATCAAACAATTGTTGAACCGATTCAAGATCGTTGTAATGAGCAACCAAGGTATCACCGGCTGTCCCTTTGGTTACACCGGGGCTATCAGGAAGTCCCAAAGTCATGACTCCCGAGCCTGCCTGTATAAGGAAGGCATCGCCATGGCCGTGGAAACAACCGGAAAATTTAACAATGTAATCTTTTCCCGTATAGCCGCGGGCCAGACGGATGCCGCTCATGGTGGCTTCAGTTCCCGAATTAACAAAGCGTATCCTTTCAATGGAGGGGACCATCTCCTTGACAAGCTCTGCAATTTCAGTCTCCGTTTCTGTTGGGGCGCCAAAACTGGTTCCTTTTTCGGCTGCCTTCGTTACGGCCTCCAATATGCGGGGATGTGCATGTCCCAAAATCAAAGGACCATAGGATGAGACAAAATCAATATATTCGTTTCCGTCGATATCCCAAACTTTTGAGCCTTTCCCCCTGTCTATAAAAAGGGGTGTTGAATCAACACTGGAATAGGCTCTTACAGGAGAATTGACGCCTCCTGCTATGGCATTTTTTGCGCGTTTGAATGCCTCAATGCTTTTTTGAATATTCATAGTTCATCTATTTTTTTAGAATGTTTGCCAGCTCTTTAGCATGATAGGTTATGATAATGTCCGCGCCGGCCCGTTTGATCGATGTGGCAATTTCAGTGATTAACCTGTCGTTATCGATCCATCCCTTTTCAGCGGCTGACTTAACCATTGAAAATTCGCCGCTCACATTGTAGGCCGCTACCGGAACGCGGAATTCATGTTTTATACGGTAAACAATATCCAGGTAATTCATGGCCGGTTTGACCATAACGATGTCGGCGCCTTCCTCCAGGTCGAGGGCGATTTCCCGCACTGCTTCATCGCTGTTGGTGATGGGCATCTGATAGGTGGAGCGGTCGCCAAATTGCGGCGCGCTCTCGGCGGCATCCCGAAAGGGTCCATAGAAAGCTGATGCATACTTTGCTGCATACGACATGATCGGAAGATATTCATATCCGGCGTTATCCAGTTCTCTGCGTATATGGCCAACCCTACCATCCATCATATCGCTCGGAGCCACCATGTCAACTCCTGCCTGGGCAAGAGATACCGACTGTTTTCCAAGCGTTTCGAGGGTTTTGTCATTGTGTACATCACCATTCACAATGGTTCCACAGTGCCCGTGTGTTGTATATTCACAATTGCATACGTCGGCAATTACATACATCTCCGGAACTTCCTTCTTGATTGCCCTTATGGCCTGCTGAACGATTCCGTCCTCACGGCAGGCAACACTCCCGTCCTCATCCTTGCTCTCAGGTATTCCAAACAGTAGGATAGCAGGAATACCCAGACCGGCGACTTCTTTAACCTCTTTGGTCAGCATATCAATGGATAGCTGATAATTGCCCGGCATGGAATCAATAGGATTGCGAACTTTTTTGCCCGGACATACAAAAAAGGGCATAACCAGATCATCTGTTGAAATGTGTGTCTCGGAAACCATCTTCCTGAGCGTACTGGTTGTACGCAACCTTCTCATTCGTATTTGAGGGAATCCCATGTTAGTATTAATTTAGATGTTAATATATCTGTAAATATTCGTTACCAAAAAATAATTTCTTACAAATATGCTATTTTGCACCAATTTGGACAAACCATACATACACTATTCTACAATTAGCTGATCACCTGCATGAAAATACTGCACAATATCCTCTATAAGCGTTTTTATATTGGGTCTCCGTGCCGTCAACAACAGATTACCACCCTGGCTTTCTATGGCTTTTTTTGTGGTCGTTCCGATGCTGGCTGCCCTGATCTTCTCAGGGCTGATCTCGTTTTGGGTTAAATACACCAGATTATTAAAAGTAGAGGGACTTGTAAAAACGATCATATCATAATCGTCTGCCGTAATCTTTGAGAGCAGCTCTCTGTCAACATGCCTGGGGATTGTGTTATGATATACAATCAGGCGGCTACAGTTTACAAATCCTTCGAAATATTTTTCATATTTATAAGACGCCATATTGCCCATGGCCAGTAAAACATGCTGATTTTTTCTAAATAGCTTCTCCTGTAAATGCCGGAAAAAATTGTCCGAAGTCTTGGCCTTACTGACATAATCAGGGTTTATACCATTCTCAGTTAAACAGGAGGCACTTTTTTGGCCATATACACCAATTTGCAGACCGGAGGGTAACTGACCGGAGGGATGCACTTTTTTATATAGCTCAAGGAAATACCGCACGCCGTTTTGGCTGGTAAACAAGAGCCAGTCGAAATCATAGATATTATTCAATACATGCTCAATCTCAGAAGAAAATACTGCGGGTTGAATTTCTATCGTGGGAAGGTTATACACCGTAGCTCCATATCTTCTGAGGGGTTCGGCAAGCTTATCAGCTGTATCCGGGGTTCGGGTTGTAAATATCGTTCTGTTTTTAAGGGGTTCAGAATTCATGCCTGGAATTGTATGTTTTCATTTTCACATCGGTCCAGCATTTCTCCAGCCAGTTTTTTGGCAATCTCCTCGCCCTGTTCGGGGGGACCGCTAACTTTCATACGGATCGACCGCTTCATGGATCTATCGCCTATCAATCCTTCTATGTTCATAACTGAGCCGTTTATTTTGGCATAGGCTGCAACCGGAATCTGGCATCCGCCTCCCAGCTCCTTCATAAACTTCCGTTCGGCCATTATTTCCAGTTCTGTCTCCTTGTGGTTGACTGCCTGAAGAAGATTAATTAACTGGCCATCGCTCTTCCTGCATTGTAAAGCCAGTACTCCTTGTCCTATGGCCGGAAGGGAAACATCTACCGGCATAATATGGCTGGAGTCATATTGCCTGCCGGCACGTTTAAACCCTGCCGCCGCCAGAACAATGGCATCATAGTCATCGTGTTCCAATTTTGACAACCTGGTATCAATGTTACCCCGTATATCTTTACAATGGGCGTCGGGCCTGATACGGCGTATCTGTACCTGCCGGCGGGGACTACCTGTGCCTACCACGAATCCTTCCCGGATGGTATGTATGGTTGAACCATCCCGTGTGAGAAAAAGATCATTGGGGATTTCCCGCCTGGGGAAGGCACATAGCTCAAGATCCTGATCCACCTTTGTGGGTACGTCTTTTAGGCTGTGGACCGCAAAATCCATTTCTCCGTTTAACAGGGCCTGCTCTATCTCCTTAACAAAGACGCCCTGTCCTCCAAACTGCGAGAGAGATCTTTCCTGCCTTCGGTCTCCCTTGGTCGATATTTTATGGATTTCAAAGGTTGCTTCAGTGTAATGCTGTTTTAAAAGGTTGACTGCCTGCTCCGTCTGCCTGTAGGCCAGTTTGCTGGCACGCGTAGCTACTTTATATGTTGTTTTTCCCATAGATCTGTTTTCAAACCTTTCCCTAATTTGGACAAGCCAAAACCAAAAAGGATGCTTTCAAGGAATTTAATGTATTTCCGTTTTGGCTTGTTCAAATTACCGGATCTTTTTCGCTATTATCGCCTTTATAAAGGCAAATTTAGTTTTGTTTTGCGACAATACAAAAT